>NZ_NPDG01000109.1:0-27672 GCF_002272225.1 Bacillus sp. 7894-2 | reverse complement strand
AGCAACAAACTTTGCGAAAACAGCCTTTACAATTTAATTTCTTCTATTTTAGATGAAGCGATCAGCTCTTCTATTTTTACTAACTCACCGCTTTGAAAAAACTCTATAATCCTGCTTCCAACAATAACCCCATCACAATGTTTATTCATTTCTAGGACATGCTCAAGTTCGGCAATCCCAAATCCTGCCAATACCGGAATCGGACTTACCTCTTTAACCCTTTCCAAATGTTTTCCGAGATCACCTTTGAACCCTTTTCTTGCACCTGTGATTCCATTAACAGTTACCGCATATAAAAAGCCTTTCCCTTTGGCTGCAATCTCCTGTATTCTCTCTAATGGACTGGTAAGAGTCACAAGCCGGATGATCTCGATTCCGGCTTTCTCAGCAATTGGCGCAATAATCCCCTCTTCCTCTGCAGGAAGATCAGGCAAGATTAGGCCATCTACCCCTGATGCCGAGGCATCAGTAATAAAGTTGCCAATGCCATATGCCATTATTGGATTCATATATGTCATAAAAATAAGCGGAATATGAACAATGGGCCGGATTTCCGCAATTGCAGCTAATACGCCCCTAAGTGTTGTTCCGGCTTCTAATGCCCGAATGCCTGCCCGCTGGATTACCGGCCCATCTGCGACAGGATCCGAAAAAGGAATCCCGATTTCAATGGCTGTTGCTCCCGCTTTTTCGAGGAATGTAATTTTCTCGGCCAGTGTCTCCAAGCCTCCATCGCCAGCCATAATATATGGCACAAACGCTTTTTCATTGTTTTGCTTTAGGTTCTGAAAAACTTTTTCAATCCGGTTCATTGTCCTTTCCCTCCTAATCTTGCTCTCACTGTTTCTACATCTTTGTCCCCTCTGCCGGATAGACAGATAACAAGGCCCTCGTTTTTATTCATTTGCGGTGCAAGCTTTAATGCATAGGCAACCGCATGGGAGCTTTCTAAAGCAGGAATAATACCTTCCAGCTTGCATAATAGCTGTAACGCCTCGAGCGCCTCTTCATCTGTGATCGATTCATACTCGGCTCTTCCGCTGTCTTTCAAATAGCTGTGCTCAGGGCCTACTCCAGGGTAATCCAGGCCAGCTGAAATGGAATGAGCTTCCTGAATCTGTCCGTGTTCATCCTGCAGCAAATACATTAATGCCCCATGAAGAACTCCTGGCGTTCCTTTTGTTAAAGAGGCAGCATGTTTTTCGGTATCTGTTCCCAATCCTGCTGCTTCCACCCCAATCATGCGGACCGTTTCATCTTTAATGAAAGGATAGAACATGCCCATTGAATTGCTGCCGCCGCCAATGCAGGCTACAACTGCATCAGGGAGTTTCCCTTCTTTTTCAAGATATTGCTCCTTTGTCTCATTTCCGATAACACTTTGGAAATCACGGACAATCATTGGAAAAGGATGCGGCCCCATAACTGAACCCAGAATATAATGGGTATCCTCGACGTTTGTCACCCAGTAGCGGAGGGCTTCATTGACTGCATCTTTAAGTGTGGCACTTCCTGATTGCACACCTACAACCTTTGCTCCAAGCAGCTCCATTCTGAAGACGTTCAGCTGCTGTCGTCTGATATCCTCTTCACCCATAAAAATAATGCATTCTAGATTTAAAAGTGCACAGGCAGTTGCTGTTGCAACTCCATGCTGCCCTGCACCTGTCTCAGCTACGATTTTTCTTTTGCCCATCCGTTGTGCCAACAGAGCCTGGCCGAGTGAGTTGTTGATTTTATGAGCTCCTGTATGGTTCAAATCTTCCCTTTTAAGATAGATTTTCGCACCGCCGGCATATTTTGTGAGGTTTTCTGCAAAATACAGAGGAGTTTCCCTCCCGACATAGTCCTTCAGCAAACCTTGAAGTTCCTTTTGAAAACTTTCATCAGCCTGCGCTTTCTTATATTCCTCCTCCAATTCAAGAATGGCCTGCATTAGTGTCTCAGGCACGTACCTGCCTCCATATGTCCCAAAATGGCCCCGTTCATCAGGCAAAGTATAAGCTGCGTTCATTTTACTTCCTCCCTCTCCATGCGTTTAGCGTTGTCTATGAATCTTTTTATTTTCTCGGGATCTTTCTTTCCTTCCGTTTCAACCCCGCTGCTTACATCAACCATAAAAGGATTGGCTGCTTTAATTCCTTCTCCCACATTCTCAGGACTGAGGCCTCCTGCAAGAATGATTTTGTTGTTTTGCTTGGGGTTTTTGCTTAAAATCGACCAATCAAACGATACCCCGTTGCCCCCCCGATACTTTCCTTTCGGACTATCAAGAAGAACGTATTCACATGCATATTCATCCAGTTGAGATAGATCATCATCATCTTGTGATCCAATGCTCAGAGCTTTTATAACCGGTAAAGAAAATGAGCTGCAAAATTCCGGCGTTTCGTCTCCATGAAGCTGGATGACATTTATTCCTGAAATACTGGCTATTTCCTCAATTTTTTCTTTCGTTTCATTCACAAATACTCCGACTTTTAGCACGTCCCCGGGAAGTTCTTTAATTATTTCGCCTGCCGCCTCGGGTGCAATTTTTCTTTTGCTTTCAGCAAACACAAATCCCAGGGCATCCGCACCACTATCTATCGCAGAAAGTGCCATGCTGATATCTCTAATTCCGCAAATCTTCACCTTCATTGTCTGACAGCCCCCTGCAAAGGAAGCTTCATGGCCTTCAATAGCCCCTCCAGGTTCTCTGCTTTCATAAATGCTTCTCCGACAAGGATGGCATTTGCTCCTGCTGCAATGACACGCCGGACATCGTCTTCCGACTTAATTCCGCTCTCGCTGATCAAAAACTTCCCCGCTTTCTTTATTAGCGGCGCAAGTTTTTCTGTTACACTCAGATCCACTTCAAAGGTTTTTAAATTCCGGTTGTTTACTCCGATCAGCTGTGCTCCGGTTTTCAGCGCGATTTCCAGCTCTTCTTCATTATGAACCTCCAGTAATACTTCAAGGCCTTCATCCTCAGCAAAATCAAAAAGCTTTTGAAGCCGTTCTGCATCCATGGCAGCAGCAATGAGTAAAATCAGGTTTGCCCCTGATGCTTTTGCTTTTAAGATTTGCACCTCGTCTACAATGAAGTCTTTGCAGAGAATAGGGAGGTCCACTGTCTCTCTGACAGCTGAAAGATCAGCGAAGCTGCCTTTAAAAAACCTATTATCCGTTAAAACGGAAATCGCATCCGCACCATACTTTTTATAAAATAATGCCTGGTCTTTCGGATTTTGCCCGGTATTTATATCGCCCTTTGATGGTGAGGCTCTTTTGAACTCGGCAATCACAGCCAGTTCGCTGCCTGACGCAAGCCTTTTAATAAATGAGCGATTGCTTCCGGTTTCTTGAGCATCGATAACTTCCTGTTTCATCTTGATGATTTCTTTTCTTTTTTCAGCCAGAATTTGATCTAAAATTGTTCCCATTTATATCACCTCTTTATGGACGTTTCTACTTGCTTCTATTAACTGATGAAGCTTTTGTAAGGCAGCTCCTGAATCAATGCTTTCTTTAGCTGAATTTATCCCATCTTGAATCGTTTCAGCCCTGCCTCCTGTAAAGATGCCAATCCCGGCGTTAAGAAGGACCGTATCTCTTCTTGCTCCCTTTTCTCCCTTCAGGACACTCATAAGAATTTCAGCATTTTCCCTGGAATCTCCGCCTCTGATCGCCTCATTGCTGCAGAGGGATAGACCAACTTCCTCTGGGTGGAGAATTTTTTTCGTTACCTTGCCGTTATTAAGGATGGCCAGGTGATTATCCCCCTGCAGGGATGCTTCATCCATAAACCCAGCACCATTTAAAACAACTGCCCGCTTTCTTCCCAAAGTTTTGAGGACCTCTGCAAACATTTCAATATAATCCCTCCTGTAAATCCCGAGAAGCTGATGATCAAGTTCAACCGGATTGGTCAATGGCCCTATCAGATTGAAGGTTGTCGGTATCCTCAAATCCTTGCGCACTTTCATGATTCTTTTGATATTCGGATGCACATGAGGGGCGAATAAAAAGGCAATCCCGATTCCCTCCAATATTTCCTCCGTGCGCTCAGGCGGGTGATTTAGGTTTATTCCCAAATGCTCCAGAACATCGGCACTGCCTGTTTTACTGGATACACTTCGGTTGCCATGCTTTGCAACAGGAATTCCGGCACCTGCAATCACAAAGGCCGAAGTGGAGCTGATATTAAAGCTGCTTGAACCATCTCCTCCTGTACCACAATTATCCAAAACATTTGAAATCTTCTTACTAAATGAAAGAGATTTACCCCTCATCGCTTTTACGATGCCTGCAATTTCTTCAACTGTTTCCCCTTTTGTTTTAAGACTCACCATAAATGCCGCAATCTCACTGTCCGTTACATCCTGGGCAAGTAAATTGTCCATTGCTTCCTTCATTTCTGCCTCTGTTAATGACTCCCGTTCAGATAACCTCTGCAGTATTGTTTTCACTCTTATCTTCCCTCCTGATTGTTTGTAGAAAGTTTTCCAAAATTCTTTTTCCAAGGTCTGTTCCTACTGACTCCGGATGGAACTGCAAGCCGTATAATGGATAGACTTCATGTTTGATTGCCATTATTTCATTGTCATCCATTGATCGGGCCAAAACCTTAAAGCTGCCAGGCAGCGTTCCCGACTGTATTATTAAGGAATGGTAACGCATGATGCTGATTGGCTGCGGCATGTATTGAAACAGCTGTGATCCGTTATGCTTCAGATTAGATACCTTGCCATGCATAATTTTTTTTGCTTTTTCAATCTTTGCCCCAAAGGCATAGCCGATTGCCTGATGGCCAAGGCAAATGCCGAGGATAGGGAGCTTCCTGTAAAATTGCTGAATAACTTCAACAATGACTCCCGCTTGTTCCGGCCGTCCCGGCCCAGGGGAAAGGACAATAGCATCGGGATTCAATTTTTCAATTTCTTCGACTGTTATCTGATCATTCCTTACAACTTTCATTTCCTGTCCCAGCTCACCCAAATATTGATAAAGGTTAAATGTGAACGAATCATAATTATCAATCAGCAGAATCATTTTTTGTCCTCCAAAAATGCTTTCAATTTATGAAGCGTTTCTTCGTACTCTTTTTCAGGGACGGAGTCATGCACGATGCCCGCCCCAGCTTGTATATAGGCGTATCCATCTTTAATCACCATTGTCCTGATAGCCAGTGCGAAATCCATATTGCCGTTCCCGGAAAAATAGCCGACTGCTCCTGAGTAAATTCCTCTTTTCACGGTTTCAAGTTCATTGATGATTTCCATTGCTCTAATTTTGGGAGCACCTGAAACTGTTCCGGCAGGCAGACACGCAATTAAGGCATCAATCGGTGTATGTGGATTTTTCAGCCTGCCGCCGACTTCGGATACAAGGTGCATGACATGCTTATATCTCTCAATTACCATGTTTTTTTCAATAGTGACCGATCCGAATTCGCAGACACGGCCGAGATCATTTCTGCCCAGATCGAGCAGCATCCTGTGTTCGGCAAGCTCCTTTTCATCTTCTACCAGGTCCCTTTCAAGCTGTAAGTCTTCCTCTTCTGTCTTGCCTCTTGGCCTTGTTCCAGCAATCGGATTCGTAATTACTTTGTCTCCTGCTGCTTTTATAAGGCTTTCAGGCGATGCCCCTGCAACTGCATATACATCAAAATCAAGATAGTACATATATGGGGATGGATTTTGCACTCGTAACTTCCGGTAAAATGCGAAAGGATCTCCAGTCAATTCTGCTTTTAACCGCTGAGAAAGCACCACTTGGAAGATGTCTCCCTCCTCAATATAGGACTTAGCTTTGTTTACCTTTTCAACGAAGTCTTCTTTAGATATGGAGGCTTTAAAAGCTGACAGTGCGGCTTCTTCCGATTCATTTCCCGCTGTCCCCTTCTGGATTTCGGCCTTTCTTTTCTTTATTTTTTCCCGCAGCTGAAATTCATCAGTTTCTTCCAGTAAAGGCATGGCTACGAGATATACCTTTTGCTCCAGATGATCGAAAACCGCCACTTCCTCAAAAAACATAAGGTGGACATCCGGTACATTCAGCTCATCATAAGGAATAGTCCCAATATCTTCGTATTGTCTGATGACATCATAGCCTGCATAGCCAACAGCTCCTCCACAAAATGGGAACTGTTCAAGGGCGGGCAGCTTTTCCCCCGGCATCAGCCTTCTTACCGCATCAAGCGGCTTTTCAGCCAAAACTTCTGTTTTTCCCCTGGCAGTAACAGCTGTCCGGTTTCCTTCTCCTTTTAATTCCATCACTGGATCTGCGCCAATAAAGGAATACCTTCCCGATTTCTCATGCTTTAGCGAGCTTTCTAACAGAAATTTTTTTCTTCCGCTCATTCTCTGAAAGATTGAAATTGGTGTTAATGTGTCACCCTCCAGCTCTTCGATTATATAAGTCCCATCTAATGTTGGTTTCAATATTTCTCTCCTCCAGTTCTTTAAGGAAAATAAAAAAAGTCCCCTATACCCACATTAGTTGCAGGTATAGAGGACGTGTCTTGTGAACGTGGTGCCACCTCTTTTTAGAGCAAAAAAGCTGCTCCCTTTTTCGGGTACGGAAATATATCGATACCCTATCCTTTTAACGGCGGAAACCCGTGCTCCCCTACTATCGTTCAGGAAGCCTCTCGCAAGTCCATTCGAATGATGTTCCGTACCGGGCTCTCACCTATCCCCGGCTCTCTTGAACGGATCTCCATCAACCTACTCCTCTTGCTTAGCGATTTAAAGTATTAAAGTTGCATGAAAATAAAAAAGGGCTCCCCGTCTAAAAAGGACGAGAAACCCGTGGTGCCACCTTTGTTAGCTGATCAATCAGCTCACTTAACAGATATCAAAGCGAAAATCGCCTGAATATCTGTCCCTTGTAACGATGAGACCGTTCGCCAAAGCCTACTGCTTAAAAAAGGTTCGGTTTGGAGGCTCGAAAGTCCATTCACTGCTGTTTCCACGCTGATTTGCACCAACCATCAGCTCTCTTTAGTTTCACCAGCAGTTACTACTCTTTGTCATTGCCGATCGATATATTGCTTATTATACTATTCCGATAAATGAAAAATGTCAAGGGGAAAATCACATTTTTTTATAATAATGCTTTTTCCAGCTTTTCTCTCCAGACATCTGCAAGTTCCTCAACCCTAAGCAGCTGTTCAATTGCTTTAAGGTTTTTGCGGTCATGGAACATGATAAAATTCCCCTGCAGAACCGATACACTTTCCTGCTTTCTTTCTTCAAGCGTTAGGACGCTGTCTGCTGTTACAATTCCTTCTTTCAGCACTCTGAAAAAGTAGCCTGTGAAGCATGTTTCCACAATTCTTCCTAAAAGCCGATCTTCTCCGTTATGCTTTGATATTGTGGAGCATGGGATACGCCCCTGGGTTATTTGTATGATTGATTCCCCCAGTGAAAAGGTGTCACCGATAAAAACATCCTTTTCCAGCATATTTCCCGCACAAATATTTTCACCAAATGACGGCGGAGAGAATGTCTTTTTAAATTCTTTCTCCCACATCCCGTAATGTTCGTAGGGATATAGGCATACTGCACGGTCTGGGCCGCCATGAAAATCAGTGTTTGCTACCCCATCTCCCAAAAAACCTTCCTTCGTTAAAAACACACTATTTATTTTATCTTTGCCAATACCCGAAATTTCCACATTGTTTTTCCAGGTGTGTGTTTTTGGCTTCCCTATGCTTAAAGCAATAATCTCCCTCACATAATCCCCCTCACCAGATTCTCTTTTCTATATATTTTAACGGTTTCTTTTTAGTAAATCGAAACATATTTTTCATAATTTCATTTTCCCATAAAAAGACAGAGGTTTTTCTAGTTAGTTTTCCTGCAATTAGCCCATATTAAGACTAGTTTGATTAACGAAAAGGAAGGTCGAAACATGGAGCATATTGAAAATTTACAATCTGTAAATTCCAAAGCTAAAAAGAAGTCAGGTGATGATGCTCATAACCAAAAATGGGCCATACTGTCACTTTCTTCAATTCCTCTCGTTATGACACTTGGGAATTCCATGCTGATTCCTGTTCTGCCGGCGATGGAAAATAAACTAAATATTTCTGCATTTCAATCCAGCATGATTATTACCGTATACAGTATTGTAGCCATTATTCTGATTCCAATCGCAGGCTTTTTATCCGATCATATCGGCCGAAAAAAAGTCATTATCCCCAGTCTTCTCATTGCAGGAATTGGAGGGCTGATCTCTGGCTGGGCAGCATGGAAAATGGCGGATGCTTATTGGGTCATATTAGCCGGGAGGGCATTGCAGGGTGTTGGGGCAGCCGGTGCGGCACCAATTGTGATGCCTTTGGTCGGGGATATGTTTAAAAATGATGATGACGTCAGCAGCTCCCTTGGCCTGATTGAAACGTCCAATACTTTCGGAAAAGTTTTATCACCTATACTTGGTGCTTTTCTGGCAGGGTTTATATGGTTTTTACCGTTTTTTTCTTTTCCAGTTTTTTGTACCATTTCAATCCTGCTGGTTTTCTTCCTTGTAAAAACGCCAAATAAAAGAGAAGAACCTCTTCCGCTGAAGAAGTTTTGGAGCAATATTAAGGATACCTTTAAAAACAATGGAAAATGGCTTTATGCTATTTTCTTGATAGGTGCCATTCTCATGTTTGTGCTTTTTGGGATCCTTTTTTATTTATCTGATGTGCTTGAAAAGACATACGATATTAAAGATGTTAAAAAAGGGCTTCTGCTGGCTGTTCCGCTTGGCGGACTCTGCCTTTCATCCTATCTGACAGGCAAAAAAATAAAAGAGAATAAAATACTGATGAAGTGGATCATATTTTTAGGATCAGTGCTTGTGGCAGCTGCCACTGCAATCTTAAGCTTTTCAAACAATATGTGGTTTATGATCAGCATGTTCCTGTTTGCGGGAATTGGCATAGGAGTTGCACTGCCTTCTTTGGACGCGTTGATTACCGAGGGAATTGCAAAAGAGGAACGTGGAACCATTACTTCGCTATACAGTTCAATGCGGTTTATCGGGGTTGCCGGCGGCCCGCCTGCCATTGCTATTCTGATGAAGCACTCTGATCAAGGGCTCTTTTATATTTTAAGCGGAATAACCATTCTTGCTGCCCTTGCAGCCATTTTAGCAATCAAACCTGACGCAAATGACAGCTGAAAAAATCCGTATCGTTCCATGACGATACGGATTTCTTTATTTAAAATGCTGCTGTACAAAAACAGTTACAACCTGATTGAATAGCTGCCACTTTTTAGTTGGCACCTGATGGGAAACGCCTTTGATTATGGCTGCCTGAAAGCTGACATACCTTCTATAGCTCCTTATATGCTGATTAACAAAATCTCTTGAGCCATATATAAGGAGAAGGGGGACCCTTAAGTTCCTAAGGCGATCAGTGCAGGAATAGTGAAGTGATCTATCATAAAATTGAAACCACATGGTGTGGTTTGCTTTTTTCATATGCTCCAGAATCTCGTCTCTGACTTTTTTATCTTTTGTATGGCTCGATGCTATTACATACTGCAGAAAACCAGGAAAGTGCTTCACAAAATACATTCCCAGAATATGCTCATATTTGAAGGTTTCCGATAACACCTCAGGAAACCCTCCTGAGAGAATGACACCAAGTGTCCTTTCGGGATATGAGAGGGCAAACTCCTGAGCAATTATGCCGCCTGATGAATAACCCAGAATAACAGCTTTTTCAATATCCAAGTGGTCTAATACAGCTTTTATCTCTTCTGCATATCCTTGTATAGTTACTGTTTTTTCCGGGCCAGCAGTATCTCCATTCCCGCTTAAATCAGGAAAAACAACCTGAAAATGCTCTGCCAGGAGGCCTTGATAATAAAATACCTTCCTTCCCATAGCGGGAGGATGTATAAAGAGGATCGGCACACCCTCGCCCATTGTTTCATAAAAGATCTTTGTATCCTCATAAATAAATGCCGGCAATTGAATCGTCCTTCCTTTGACAAAACATAGATGGCTTTATGGAAGACGCTATATGTTTACGTGTCAAACTAAAAGTTACTGTGCTGCCATTTTAGTATTGCACGCCAGGCAAAGAATCATTATGGGATGTTTAAAAAAGATCTGCATATACTATAAATGATCATGCAATTCTGCTTATTTCCGTGACTTTCTGAGACGTATATGATATCCTTTAATTAAGAATATGAATAAAAAACGACCGCAGGTGTTGCCGCACCCACGGTCATTCGCAATAGTCGTTCCCTTAGGGGATCGGCCTGTCAAAGACGTAGACCTCTCCCTCAATTGTCAGATCAAGGGAGGTCTATTTTTTATGGTTAAAAGTCATGACAGCAATGATCAGACTAGAAAAAGAAATCATCATCATGATCGATTCGAAAACTGTCAAAGGCATCACCCCCTTTCAAATACGGGGCTAGCCGACCACCCTTGAGAAACTCCCATTGCTTCTTTATTATAACACAATTCTGTCCATTTAGTCGAACGCATGTTCTATTTTAAGTAAATTGATTCTTCTTTCCTATTTTTTCAAATCTTTTTCCTCTGCAGATTTTCTTTGAAGATACCCATAAAGAAAACCCATCTCCTGATTAAGCAAATACTCCATTTCCTCCAGCTGCTGCTCAGCAATTAACTGAGGATTCTCTCCCCATTCCACGCTATGGATAAAATAATAATTTCTTATTCTTTTAAAAATAATGATTGCTTCAGGAAAGCAGTCAAAGAACCCCTTTACCTGATTTCTCCTCATATAACTCCATCTAATCAGTTCCATGATATCAGCCTTTTTAATACTCCTTTACCCTGAAAAACATGGATTCATGTTCTAAATGCAAAAAACTGCCGAAAATGGCAGTTTTGAAATTATTCTTTAAGCCTTGGCTTGGCAGGGTCACATTTCGGCTTTTCAGACTGAGTAGACTCGGCAAGCTTTGAGAGGTAATAACATTCTTCACGGTACATATGATCAGCCATTAAAGCTGCAAATGTTCCCAATGCCTCTTTGCTTAATTCAAGTTCCTCGATTTCATTGAGGAAGTTCATAAACAGAGACATTTCCAGCGTAACATCGCTGTTAAACTTTTGCAGGGCGGGGAATGATTCAACATTCGTCCGAAGGAAGCCGGACATTTCTACGGCCTTTAAATAAAATGCTTCAAAATCCTTTGTATAACCATCACTGATTTTCTTAATTTTCTTCTCAACACGTTCCATATTGTCCGATATGGCACCTGCATGGCCAGCAGCATCCAGAAGCCAGATTAAATGGTGATGGAGCTCATGAAATACAGGTGGGGCTTCCCCTTTTTTTAAATATTGAAGGACAAGCATATACTCTTCAAGCTCATTGACCATATGGTTAATAAAAACCGGGCCAAGATGAATGGATATTTTCCCTATCAAATGACGTTCAATCAGGTTCAGTTTAAATTCCCGCAGCTTCTTAGCTTCCTGTTCCGCCCTCCGGCTCAATTGCTCCAGATTATCAACTTCAACCCTTCCCAGGAGCTGATCAAAAGTTTGTATAAAGTAATTTGCCCGTTCAATGCTGTCTTTTTCATTTGGTGATAATGAATCATGAATAAAGCGTGCATGATCACCCAAAACCTGCAGCCAAAACCCGTGTTCAAATCTTGCAGCATTTTCAAATCCAGCAGCCAAATATATCTCCCCTTTCAACATACTCATAAGAACATATCAAAAACAAGCTGGAATTATGCCTAAACACTGACTTCAATTATCACAACTTAGTTTTTGAGAGAAAGGGGGGCAATTGAAAAGAATGTAGACTATAGCGGCTTTTCCATCATAACTTGGCCAACCTTCTTTTCGAATCCCAGTTTACGTAATGCTACTGATGCGGGATTGGAAACAGAAATGTTTACTGCAGTGAAATCAATAGAATCATCTCCATCCAGGAACAAATGGCGAAGAAATCTTTCTGTCATTTTTTCATAGTCATTTTCATTACTGAACCTTAACTGATAAATAATGATGCGGTCTGTGCGTCCTCCCGCTTCCAGTATTCTTTTGTATAAAATATAGCCAACCGCGTTCCCGTCGTCATTTAATAGCACAGCAGCTTCTCCGTGTTTTGCGCTTTGCCACTGGCATTGCCAGGCAGCTTTGCTGTCATAAATGCTAAGTGACTGCAGCTGTTCAGGATATAACTTTTTTATGGCAAAAGGCTTTTCCTTTAATGAATTCAGTTCATTATGTGTAAGCTTCTTGTTTAAATAAAGCAAATGATCAGTGATCACATAGCCGGCTTTTTTGTACAGCTTAATCGCTCTTTCATTTTCTTCAATTGCTTCAAGGACAGCTGTGTGTGCTTTTTCAGCTTTATAGATGCTAATTACCTCTTCCATCATAGCTGCAGAAAGACCTCTGCCCCTGAATTCAGGTGCGATTCCAGTGCCTCCGTTCCAGGCTATTTTTCTGCCGTTAATCTCCCGAAATCCATTCATTATGATTCCGCAAGGTTCTCCGTGCATAAATACAACAATCGACTTTTCAGGAGAAAGACCCTCAGATATCATTCGATTAACAAATGCCTGAAGATCCATCTTAATGGGAACTATATAGCCTTCAAAACCTTTGTTCCAGGCTGTCAGCGCCTCCTCCAGGGTACACTGGGAAAGTCTTTTTATTTTCATAGCCGCTCTCCTTCATGTTTTTAAATTTTTGATTGTTAGTTATGTTTGTTCCCTCTTTTAATTACAATAATAATGGCCATGTTATTACACCTCCGCTTTAAATAGACCAGATAGTTTATTTACTGCCAAAAAATTATATAGACTTATGAGTTTATTTTAATTAAAGCATTTATTTTCAGTTTTTTCAATCTATTTTTAAGAGGATTCTTTAAAAATAAAAGCCGATACATCAAGTACCAGCTTTGGTTCATATATTATTTATTTGCAGACTTTTTCAGGATTCCAATAAGGACAGCGGACAACAGAGCACCTGCTATTATTCCTGCAAGGTAAATTCCCCATGGTCCATCGACTAGAGGGACGACAAAGACTCCGCCGTGCGGTGCCCTTAATCCGATTCCAGCCATCATTGAAATGGCACCTGCCAAGGCAGAACCTGCCATGATGGATGGGATAACACGCAATGGGTCTGCTGCTGCGAAAGGAATCGCACCTTCTGTAATAAACGAAAATCCCATTATATAGTTTGCTTTTCCTGCATCCTGTTCCTGTTTAGTAAATCTATTTTTAAATAAAGTTGTGGCAAGTGCGATGGCAAGTGGCGGTACCATACCTGCCGCCATGATGGCGGCCATTGGTTCATATACTCCATTTGCAAGAAGCCCTGTACCAAAAACATATGCCGATTTATTAACCGGGCCGCCCATATCAAATGCCATCATCAGACCAAGGACTGCTCCTAGCAGGACAGCATTTCCAGTGCCAAGTCCTGAAAGCCACTCGGTGATAGCCGAATTTAATGCGCCAACTGGTTTGTTGACAACATAAAGCATCAGAAATCCTGTGACAGCAATTCCAAAGAGCGGATAGAGCAAAATCGTTTTAATTCCTTCAAGTGATGAAGGCAGGCCGGCAAATACCTTTTTCAAACCAACTACTACATAACCTGCAAGGAAGCCGGCAATAATGCCGCCAAGAAATCCTGCGCCTCCAGATGCTGCCAGCATTCCCCCAACTGCACCTGCAGCAAATCCTGGGCGATCAGCAATACTCATGGCAATGAATGCTGCAAGGATTGGAACGATTAACCCAAATGCATTTCCTCCGCCAATGGTCATCAGTGCTTCTGCGATAGGATGGTATGACGGATCATTAGGATCTGCTGCTTTATATCCGAACATAAAGGAAATGGCAATCAGGATCCCGCCGCCCACAACAAATGGAAGCATGTTGGATACACCATTCATTAAGTGCTTATAAATTCCGGCTTTTTGTTCTTTTTGATTCCCAGCAGACCCGCTGCTGTCCGCACTTCCGCCCTTGTATATAGGGGCATCCTGATTAAGAGCTTTTTCAATAAGCTCCTGAGGTTTCCGGATGCCATCAGCAACTGCCGTTTCAAGGACATGCTTCCCGCTGAATCGCTCCATTTCAACCTTAGTATCTGCTGCAACGATAATTGCTGCTGCATTTGCGATTTCCTTTGGTGTCAGAACGTTCTTAGCACCGCTTGAGCCATTGGTTTCAACTTTAATTTCGACGCCCATTTCAGCTGCCTTGGCCTTTAGTGAATCAGCTGCCATATACGTATGGGCAATTCCTGTTGGGCAAGCTGTTACGGCCACAACAAATCGTTTGCTGTCTGCAATATCCTGGACTTCCTCTTCTTCTGTCCCATCATAGCTGTCAATGATTTCAATTACTTGATCCGCCGAAGCAGCATGCTGAAGTTTTTTGCGTGCTTCCTCGTTCATTAATATCGATGAAAGCCTGGATAGAGCTTCCAGATGTGTATTATTTGCTCCTTCCGGGGCTGCAATCATAAAGAATAAATGTGCTGGCTGACCGTCAAGCGATTCGTAATTTACGCCTTCTTCTGATTTGCCGAACGCAATAGCAGGTTCTTTGACCGCACCCGTTTTGGCATGGGGAATGGCAATTCCATCACCTATGCCTGTTGTGCTTTGTTCTTCCCTTTTTAAGATTGCATTCTTGAAGGCATCACGGTCATGAAGCTTTCCAGCTGCATCCAGCTTGTTTACCAATCCATTTATAGCATCCATTTTGCCTGTTCCGCTCAATGAGAGCAGAATCGTATCTCTTGTCAGTAATTCTGTAATTCTCATCCTAAATCTCCCCTTTTAGGCTGACTTTTTCAATCGAAACCTGTGAAAGCAATTCCTCCGCTTTTTCCTTTGTGCAAAGGCCAAGCGAAAAAGCCGTAGCGCTTCCGGAAGCAACACTGTATTGAAAAGCCTTTTCTATATTTTTGTTTTTTTCATAAGCTGCAAGAAAACCGGCTACCATGGAATCTCCGGCACCAACTGAACTTTCTACTTTTCCTTTTGGAACGCTTGAAATGTATGCAGCATCAGCAGATATTAAGACTGCTCCCTTGCCTGCTAATGAGATAATTACATTCTGCGCGCCCATTTTAACAAGTTTCTGTCCAAATGGGATGACTTCTTCAGCGGAAGTGAATTCTCTGCTGAATATTTCACCCAATTCATGGTGATTGGGCTTTATTAAAAATGGTTTGTACGGAAGGACCTTTTTCAATAGTTCTCCCTCTGCGTCCACCACAAAAGCAGCTCCATTTTCTGAACAGATTTTCACCAGCTCTTCATAAGTTGTTTCAGGCAAGGTTGATGGAATACTGCCTGCAAGGACAAGCAAATCTTCCTCTGATAGGCTGCGGATCTTATTTTTAAGATCCTCGAAATCCCCCCCTGAAATGGCCGGCCCTTTGGCATTGACTTCTGTTTCCGTCTCTGTCTTTATCTTTACATTGATTCTTGTGTCACCATCAACTTGTACAAAGTCAGTTTGGATATTCTCCTTATTTAAGCAATCAACAATATATTCTCCTGTAAAACCGCCTGCAAAGCCAATGGCCTTGCTTTCAACATCCATTCTTTTCAGCACTCTCGAAACATTAATCCCTTTTCCTCCAGGGAACTTTGTATCATGATGCATGCGGTTAAGACCTCCGACTATCAATTCATCCAATTCTACGATGTAATCCACTGACGGATTTAGCGTCAATGTGTGTATCATGCTGTCACGACCTTTATTGTAGTTTTGCTGCTATAAGTCTCCTTCTGATCCTCATTCAGCTCATTTGTAATAATTGCTGCTGTATGCAAATCGGCAATCTTGGCAAACGCGATTTCTGAAAACTTCGTATCATCGGCAAGCACGAATGCCTCCCTTGAAAGCGAAATGGCCATTTGCTTAACCATAGCCTCATCCTGATCCGGTGTAGTGTAGCCGAATTGAGGATGTATGCCGTTAACCCCCATAAAGCATTTATCAAATCGATAATTTTCCAGGCTGGCCAATGCCCCTCTGCCGATGATCGCTTTTGTCTGTTCCTTGGCAAATCCGCCGATTAAAAATGTTTTTATATTACGTTCCAGCAATGCTTGAATATGCATTAATCCATTCGTCACAACCACAATTTCTTTTGCGGGCAAAAAGGGAATCATTTCAGTTACTGTGGAGCCCGCATCCAAATAGATGGAATCCCCCTCTTCAACAAGGTTTGATGCATATTGGGCAATTTGGCGCTTTTGCTGAAGGTTTTTGGATGATTTTTCAGACATGCTGAGTTCCTGCAGCTTGCCCTGAAGCCTGGCTGCACCTCCATGAATTCTTTTAAGGTACTTTCCTTCCTCAAGCTGGGTAAGGTCTCTTCTGATTGTTGATTCCGATGTTTCTGTCATGTCAACGAGATCCTGAATTTTCACTACACCTTTCTCTTTTATAAGCTGCAGTATCAATTTATGGCGCTCTGGTGTTAACAAAACATCACCTCCCTGGGTGTCTTGTTCTTCTTGTTACATCATACTGAAAACGATTGCAAAAATCAATCATTTTCATTCAAAATAAATCAAAACCAATCATACATTGGCCGTTTTTGATTGTTTGTAGAAAATTTATTCTTTTGGTTAGAATATTTTAAATATATTAAAATAATAGTTTGCTCTCTATGATTTATTATGCTAGAATCTAAAATAACAATATATAGTTTCTTCTAACAACTAACGCTACTATATATTGTTTTAATTTAAGAATTTACTTGGTCCAAGGTCTCTTTTTTGAACCGCTTTCTTATGGAAAGCGGCCTTTTTTTGTTTTAGGAAAAAAATCACATTTTCTCCATAACAAAAAGAGCACTACACTAAGGTAATGCCCTTCTCTAAGATTATTTATCTTCATAATTTAACAGATCTTCAATTTTTCCGTCCTCATTATGCAGAATGGCCATTGTGCCTGCATCCTCAGCCATGCGCTTTGCTTCCTCAACAGCATCTGACTGTGAATCTGAAGTGTACTCAGGCTCGTCTTGACCTTCCTTTTTGACTGCCCACCCTTCTTCATCGTGCGGTACTACATGGAATCTCGCTTCATCTGTTCCTGCCCGGTCCTTGAAATATTGTTTCTGTTCGCCACTATGAATGTTGTTATTATTTTTTGCCATGTTTATACCTCCTTATATTGTATGGACATCATCTATTTGATGAGCAGTATCACTTTACCCTTAATCCCCGGATAGAAACTTAATTGAATACAACTATGTAAACCGTTTTTTATTTTTAGTTGACATATGACATCTACTGCTATTATTCTAAACTGTATAAATATTAATCTAGCAGGAGGCTTTTATGAAGACAGGTTTGAGGACAATTGATTTAACTTTGGCAGGTATGTTTGTTGCCCTGATGGCGGTTGGGGCAAACATCACTTCATTTGTGCCATTTTTGGTTATCGGAGGAGTGCCCATTACTTTACAGACCTTTTTTGCCATTATGGCAGGGACTATTTTAGGAAGCCGGCTGGGGGCTATTACAATGGCTGTCTATGCTTTCGTCGGGCTTGCAGGCGCCCCGGTCTTTTCAAAATTCGGCGGCGGTTTTGCTTCATTACTAAACCCGACTTTCGGTTTTATCCTTTCGTTCATTCTAACAGCATATGTCACCGGGAAAATAATTGAAAAGAAAAAATCAGTCCCGGTATATACAACAGCAGCTCTAATTGGAATGGCAATTAATTATCTATTCGGGACAAATTGGATGTACCTGGCTTATAAACTCTGGTTTACAGCACCTGAAGGATTTACCTATCAAATGGCATGGCTTTGGATGGCGGTCCCTCTTCCAAAGGACATTATTCTCTCTGTATTTGCCGGGTTAATGGCCTATCGACTGGAGCATAGAGTATTTGCCCGCAGCCAGTTCAGAAAAATGAACCGGGCAGCTTAACTAATAGTATTAAGGAGGATATATATGGATTATCGAAGATTAGCTCATAATGTATTGGAAGGACATGAATTGACAGACTCGGAGGCAATGTCCATATTAAATTGCCCTGATGATGAGCTTCTGGATTTATTGCACAGTGCCTACAAAATCCGTCACCATCATTACGGGAATAGAGTTAAATTAAACATGATTATCAATACAAAATCCGGTTTATGCCCTGAGAACTGCGGCTATTGTTCACAGTCCAGCATCTCTACTGCACCAATTGAAAAATACCGGATGATGGATAAGGACTCTATCTTACAGGGAGCTGAACAGGCGCATCAGCTTAATGTTGGAACATACTGTATCGTTGCAAGCGGCAGGGGCCCAAGCAACAAAGAGCTAAATGAAGTTGTATCTGCTGTTAAAGAGATTAAGGATCACTACAATATGAAGGTCTGCGCCTGCCTTGGACTCCTGAAGCCTGAACAGGCTTTGAAGCTGAAGGAAGCCGGAGTGGACCGCTACAATCACAATATTAATACATCTGAAAATCATCATGAGAG
Source organism: Bacillus sp. 7894-2 (assembly GCF_002272225.1). Classification (NCBI taxonomy): domain Bacteria; kingdom Bacillati; phylum Bacillota; class Bacilli; order Caryophanales; family Bacillaceae; genus Bacillus; species Bacillus sp. 7894-2. The sequence goes on along the minus strand of NZ_NPDG01000109.1, from coordinate 9,207 downwards.
CATTACTACATCCCATACATATCGGGACAGAGTCAATACTGTCCAATTAATAAAGGAGACAGGCATCTCACCATGCTCCGGTGTTATCATCGGCATGAAGGAAACCAAAGAAGATGTCATAGCTATGGCACGAAGCTTAAAAGTACTTGATGCCGACTCCATTCCGGTTAATTTTCTTCATGCCATTGATGGGACGCCATTAGAAGGAACAGATGAGCTGAACCCCCGCTATTGCCTGAAAGTGCTTTGTCTCATGCGTTTTATCAATCCATCAAAGGAAATCAGAATATCCGGTGGCAGAGAAGTGAATCTCAGGAGCCTGCAGCCGCTTGGTTTATATCCGGCCAACTCCATTTTCGTAGGAGATTACTTAACTACTGCCGGTCAGGAAAGCACAGCAGATCACAAAATGCTGAAGGATTTGGGTTTTGAGATTGATTATACAGCTGGAGAGCCGGTATTCTCCTGATCAAAAAAAGATTCTGCGCCCAAGCAGAATCTTTTTTATCTTTTCTATAATTCGTCAAACCCATTATCTATTTGAACTTTTGTATATTGCCGTGATTTTTGCTCGAAAAAATCGGACTTCCCGTGATCAATCTCCTCATAGGCCACTATCCAGCGGAGAGGATTGGTCCTATAGCCTACAAACGGCCGTTCATATCCCAGCTGGTTGCATCGGACATTAGCATAAAATTTGATATAGGCTTCAATGTCAGACAGTAGGATGCCTTCTGTTTTGCTGCCGATCACCTCGCGGGCCCATTCAATCTCCAGTTCAGCTGCTCTTTTAAAAGTCTCCTGGACGAATTCACTTAATTCATTAGAATTAAGCACCGGATTTTCCTTAAGGATTTCTTTGAAAATTTTAACAAACAAATCTACATGGATTTGTTCATCCCGGTTGATGTAATTAATCATTGTTGAGGTGGCAACCATCTTTTGATTTCTTGCCAGGTGATAAAAGAATGCAAAGCCTGAATAAAAGAAAAGCCCCTCCAATACGACATCAAACACAATCGATTTCAGCAGGTTCTCCGCACTTGGATTCTCTGCAAAATCTTTATATCCGTTCACAACAAATTCATTTCTTTCAGCTAATACAGGTTCTGTCCGCCAGAATTCAAAAACCTCATCCTGTTTTTGTTTGGGAACTAGGCTTGATAGAACATAGGAATAAGAATGATTATGAATCACCTCCTGCTGTGCAAGTATGATCATGAGTGCTGATATGCTTGAATCGGTAATATAATCAGCAACTTTACCGGCATAATCGGTCTGGATGCTGTCGAGCAATGCAAGCAGCCCAATAATTTTCAAAAATGCATCTTGTTCACTTTTCGTTAAATCCGGAAATTGCTTAATGTCCTGTGACATGTTTATTTCAAAGGGTGTCCAAAAGTTAGCAAGCATTTTTTTATACTTTGGATAGGCCCATGAGAAGCGGACATCATCCCAATTAAGAATATTGGAGCATTCGCCGTTGATGATTGAAGTTGATTTATTAGGCGCCGATTGATTAATAATTGGGCGTTTTTTTAGAGTATTCATAAATGGCCTCCTTTAGCTTGAGCAAGATTCGCAGTCTTCAACCTCTGATGAAGTTGAACGGATATAGTAAGTTGTTTTTAATTTATTCTTCCATGCTGAAAGATGCAGATTTAAAAGATCGATAGCTTTAATATGGTTAGGTATATAGAAATTAAATGAAATAGCCTGATCTATATGCTTTTGTCTGTTAGCATTCTGCCTGAGGCTCCACTCCTGGTTAATATGATAGGCAGATTTGTAGTACCAGATGGTCTCACTGTTAATATCAGGAGCTGTAACAGGGATTCGATAATCTTTTTTCTCTTCGGAATACTGCTTGTTAAATATAGGATCAATACTCGGTGTGCTTCCTGCAATTAATGCAGTAGATGCATTAGGGGCAACCGCCATCATATAGGCGTTTCGGACGCCGAATTCCTTTACCTCCCTGCTCAATCCTGTCCAGTCCATTTCTGTCTTTGCCCCCATATATCCCCGCTTTTCAAAGTAGGCACCCGTTTCCCAATCAGAGCCTTTAAAGGCTGTATAGCTTCCTTTTTCTTTTGCCAGATTCATAGAACTTTTTATCGCTAAAAAAGCAATTTGTTCATATAGAATGTCAGCGAATTCTGCTGCTTCTTCGCTTTCCCATGTGATTTTTTTCAGTGCAAGAAGGTGGTGCCACCCAAAAGTCCCTAGACCAATCGCACGGTATTTTTGATTTGTTATCTGCCCTTGAGTAACTGGAATTCTATTTATATCAATAACATTATCAAGCATTCGCACCTGAATGGACACAAGCCTTTCAAGGACTCCTTCACTTATGGTCCGTGCAAGATTGATGGATGAAAGATTGCAGACAACGAAGTCTCCCGGCTGTTTCTCGATAATAATTCTCCCATCCCTTGTATATTCTTCAACCCTCTTAGTAACACTTTGGTTTTGTACGATTTCAGTGCAAAGGTTGGTACAATAAATCATTCCGCAATGCGAATTGGCATTTTTCCGATTAACCTCATCCCGGTAGAACATGAATGGTGTCCCGGTTTCAAGCTGACTTCTCATGATGGATTTCATAATCTCAATAGCAGATACTTTTTCCCTTGATAGATTCGGGTTATCAATGCATTCTTTATATTTCTGGCGGAAAGAACCTTCGCCTTCTCCTTCGTCAAAAAAATCCTCCAGTGAAAAGCCCATTACCTTGCGGACTTCATGGGGATCAAATAAATACCAATACCCGCGGCTTTCCACTTTTTCCATAAATAAATCAGGAATGCAGACACCTGTGAATAAATCATGTGTTCGCTGCCTTTCATCTCCATTATTAAGCTTTGCATCAAGAAACGAGAAGATATCTTTATGCCAGACATCCAGATAGACACTTATAGCACCCTGCCTTTGTCCAAGCTGGTCAACACTGACCGCTGTGTTATTCAGCTGTTTCATCCAGGGAATCACGCCTGAAGATGCCCCCTTAAATCCTTTAATATCACTGCCTCTGCTGCGGATTTTCCCCAAATATACTCCAATTCCTCCACCGCTTTTGGAAAGAGATGCAATATCAGTATTACTGTCATAAATGGAATCAAGACTGTCATCAACGGTTTCAATGAAACAGCTTGAAAGCTGACCCCAATTTTTCCCGGCATTAGCGAGTGTTGGAGTTGCAACAGTCATATACAATCCGCTCATTGCCCAGTAAGCTTCTTTAACAAGCTTAAGACGCTTATCCTTTAGCTCCTTTTTCATTAGAACCATACTGATGATCATGAACCGCTCCTGTGGAAGCTCATAGAGTTTTCTCTGTTTGTCCCTGGCCAGATACCGATCTGCCAGCATCTTCAGCCCCAAATATGTAAATAAACGGTCATTTTCTTTTTTAATAAAATGGGACAGCTCATTTATCTCATCCTTTGAATACACATCTAATATATCTTGTTCATAAATTCCTAAAGAGGTCAGACGTTCAATTAGCGTATAAAAATGTGTGTAGCAGTCATCCGGCCCGCATTCTCTGTTTTTTCCGGACTCGATATAGAGCTTTTTAAGAAGCAGACGTGAAGCGGCATACGTCCAATCAGGCTCTTCAATGCTGATAAATGATAAACAATCCAGTATTAGCTGGTCATACATGGCCTCTCCTCCCAGCTGACTCATTTCTTCATACCTTTTTAACATTTGTTCAAAGCCAAGCTGTGGGAATTCAGTCTTAAGTTCTTCTAAAATTTTAATCGGCTGTATGGTTTGGACCATCTTACTTCCTCCTAAAGGCAAAATAAAAATCCGCCCGGAAAATGAGCGGATCAAACGATAGTATAATAGCAGGAAGCAGAGAAACAAACGGCCATTACGCGATCGTTTCATCATCTCAATCCCCGAAGATAAGAAACTTTCGATCGCCCTGGCAGGTCTCCTGGCTTGTGCTTCACTCTACTAAAAGCCCTTCCCATACTAGCGCCATAAAGCGTTTTGTACAGTGGCATGCTTTTTTCGTCTGCACTTACAGTTGCGGGGACAGCTTCGGTTTTTCACCGAATTCCCTATTAAGTCCATATAGGACACCAATCACGATCTATATGTAGTTTTCACTTTTAAAAATCCATACTATATATTGTAGAAGATTCTATCATATCGAGAAATAAATTACAATTATAAATCAGTAAAAAACGGGCAGAGGGGATTCCCCTCTGCCCGGTCATTTTTTATTCATGATTTTCAATTTCAATATCATGTGGTACCTGCTCTGGCTTAGCCCAGAAAGAATCATATGCCGCATAACCAGCCATTATAAGCACCAGGTAAGCAATCGTTGCACCTGCCCATTTCTTCATTTAAATTTGCCCCTTCCAATTAAACGTTTTTTTCACTTACTTTTACTCTTTGTAATCTAAGTGCGTTCAAAACGACAGATACGGAGCTGAAAGCCATTGCTGCACCGGCAAGCCAGGGAGCAAGGAACCCTAATGCAGCTACTGGGATGCCAAGGGTATTGTAGGCAAATGCCCAGAAAAGATTTTGTTTGATATTTCTTATCGTTTTTTTACTCATTAGAATGGCGTCTGCGATACTATTTAGATCCCCTCTCATTAGAGTAATATCTGCTGCTTCCATCGCAACGTCTGTACCGGTTCCAATCGCCATTCCTATATCAGCAACAGCGAGTGCAGGGGCATCGTTTATGCCATCGCCGACCATGGCGACTTTTTTACCCTGGTTTTGAAGTTTTTTTACTTCTTCTGCCTTGCCTTCAGGCAGAACTTCTGCAATTGCAGAGTCTATCCCCACTTCCTCAGCTATTGCCTGAGCCGTACGTTTGTTATCTCCCGTTATCATAATGACTTCAATTCCCAATTGCTTTAAGCGATTGATTGCATTTCTGGATGTTTCTTTTATCGTATCCGCCACTGCAACGATACCCGCATATTTGCCATCGACTGCAACTAGCATGGCCGTTTTTCCATTTTCCTCAAGTGTCTCCATTTCCAGCTTGGCTGAATGTACATTTATATCGTATTTTTCCATTAATCTTCTTGTACCGACCAGGAGGTTTTTGCCTTCCACTTTTGCTTTAATCCCATATCCGGGAATAGCTTCAAATTCCTGCGGATTAAATAGAGTGATTCCTTTATCCTTTATTCCTTTTACAATCGCTTCGGCCAATGGATGCTCAGACTGCTTCTCAGCTGATCCAACAAGCTGAAGAAATGCACTTTCTTCAACATTGCCTTCCGTAATCACATCCGTTAAAACCGGTTTGCCATGTGTTACGGTGCCGGTTTTATCAAGAACGACAGTAGTGATTTCATGTGTAAGCTCCAGGTGCTCCCCGCCTTTAAAAAGAACCCCATATTCCGCTGCACGGCCTGAACCAGCCATTATAGAAGTTGGCGTAGCCAGACCCAGGGCACATGGACATGCAATCACCAGGACGGCAATCAATTTTTCAAGTGCTTCTGCAAAATTACCGGGACTTACCCATATATACCATACCAGGAATGTAACCACGGCTATATTCACAACAATCGGAACGAATATCCCGGAGATTTTATCTGCCATCCGCTGTATGGGCGCTTTGGAACCTTGTGCTTCTTCCACTACTTTAATAATCCGTGACAGTGCCGTATCCTTGCCAACTTTAGTGGCTTTAATTTTCAGGAAGCCATTTTTATTAAGGGTGGATCCAATGACTGTGTCTCCAGCTGTTTTATCAACAGGTACGCTTTCTCCCGTCAGCATGGATTCATCCAATGCAGACTGTCCCTCGATAATTTCACCATCAACCGGTATTTTTTCACCCGGCTTTACATATATGATATCTCCAGCAATAACTTCTTCCAGGGGAATTTCAATTTCTTCCCCTTCCCTTAAGACAGTTGCTGTTTTTGCCTGAAGACCCATAAGCTTTTTGATTGCTTCAGAAGAACGCCCCTTAGCCCTCGCTTCAAACAGCTTGCCTAAAATGATTAATGTTATTAGAATGGCACTTGTTTCATAATAGAGCTCCACCATATGCCTGTTGCTGCCAAGTGATAATAAAGACTGGTATAAGCTGTAGAAAAACGCTGCCGAAGTACCCAGTGCCACCAGCACATCCATATTGGCGCTTTTATTTTTCAATGCCTTATACGCCCCAACATAAAATTGTTTTCCTATGAAAAATTGCACGGGAGCTGCAAGCGCCAGCTGCACCCACGGATTCATAAACATATCGGGAACGTAAATAAAAGATGTAAACTCGAAATGTCCCACCATGGACCAGAACAAAGGGATGGAAAGAATTAATGAGAAGATGAACTTGCCTTTTTGCTTCTCGATTTCCTTTTCCCTGTAACCTTCTGTCTCTTGGTCTTTATCGGTTTTTACTTTTGCCTGATACCCCAAATTCTCTACTTTCTTTATCATATCCTGGACGGAGACTTGCTCGGGATAATATTCAACAGTCCCCGTTTCAAGAGCCAAATTGACCACAGCATGTTTTACCCCAGGAAGTTTATTAAGTCCCTTTTCAATACGAGATGAACAGGCTGCGCATGTCATCCCCAGCAATTCGAACTCTGCTTTCTCCGATACTACTGCATAACCGAGATCCTCAATTTTTTTCTCAAAAGCTTCAACAGAAATTACTTCCGGATTATATTTTATCGCTGCTTTTTCCAATGCAAGATTGACACTTGCTTCCTGGACACCATCCAGCTTATTTAGCCCCTTCTCAATTCGTGATGAACAGGCTGCACATGTCATTCCCGATATCGGAAGGTGAACCTCCTTCAGGGCTGCACCACCCATAATTCCCACTCCTTTATTAAACAAAGTACTTTACATTTATATACTATACCCACCTACCCTATATGTCAATCAAATATAAGTAGGCAAATTTCTTAATTTGTAAAAAAAGAGAACGTGCATCTTATTCACACGTTCCTTCCGGGTTAGATTACTTCACATCATAGCCTTGATCGTCAATTGTTTCTTTGATTTGTTCAAGTGAAACTGCAGATGAGTCAAAATGAACCTGCACTTGGCCATTATCAAGGTCCACTGCTACCTTATCCACACCATTTAATTTGCCGACACTGCCTTCAACAGCTTTTACACAATGTCCGCATGACATTCCGCTTACTTTCAAAGTTACGTTTTCCATAATAATGAAGCCTCCCATTATTTTTTCATTAATTTCTGGATTGTGACTAAAAATTCATCAAGCACTTCTTCATCGCCTTCGTGGATTCTTTCAATCACACAGCTTTTCAAATGGCCTTCAAGCAATAGCTTGGCTACGCTATTCAAAGCGGACTGAGTTGCCGAAATTTGTGTTATGATATCATCACAATACACGTCTCTGTCAATAAGTCCTTTGATCCCGCGTATTTGCCCTTCAATTCGGTTTAATCGGGTAGTCAAATTCTTCTTAACTTTTTCTGAATGATGACTTTTTCGGTCCGATTCAATCGAACAGCAGCTGTCTGCAGATAAATCCTCGTTTTCTAAATCAAAAGCCATTTGATCAGCCTCCTTGGTCTAATTATATTATACCCCGGTACCCTATGTAAAGTACTAAGTTCAAAAATTAACGGTTTTATAAGTATAATTTCCCTTTCATGTTATTGAAAATCTCTGTTTATACTAACGGAAACACTTTAAAAAGGAGGTCAATGATGTGGATAGACGGCATGAAAATTTAGAAGACACTGGCAAAGATTTGTATGGAATTGATAAAGAAATTAGCCTGCAGTCGGTAAATTTTGCTTCTGCTGAGAATAAGTACTTAAATGAACGAGCAGAAACTGATTCCAATCAGGATATATAGACGAAAAGCCGCCAATCCTGGCGGCTTAATGTCATATTATAATTCAGTCAGTTCTCCAATTTCCACCTCGGACCTTTCTTCAAGCGGGCCGCGTAAATGTACTGTCGCTGTTCTCCCATCTTCACTAAGCTTATCGATCCACACTGAAGCATTATTGTATCTTACTTCGATATCTGCTGATGATGAAAGAATTTGCTTCACTCGCTTTGCATCCATAAGAAACACTCTCCTCTACTTTTTTCAGTTTATTTTTTGCATGGTTGAGAAATTTATGCCTGCTTTGTCAGTAAAGTTGTTTTATTGGGCAATACATTCTGTTTGCAAAAACTGCTGCTTGCTAAGGATTAAATAGTTGTCCTATCCTTCCAATACACTGAATACACTTTGTACAAACAGGTTTTGGCAGTTAGGGGTTGTACACTTATGAGCATATTTTTAGGATATGTTTTCTTGGGTCTTACGCTTGCAGCACCAATTGGTCCAATAAATGCTGCGCAATTGGATAAAGGAATAAAAAATGGTTTTTTCCACGCCTGGCTTGTGGGCCTGGGGGCTATTACAGCAGATGCAGTTTATATGGCAGCCGTTTATATGGGTGTAGTACATTTTATTGAGATCCCATTAATAAAAGCTTTTTTATGGTGCTTTGGATTTTTTGTTCTGGTATATACAGGGGTGGAAACCATATTAAGCGCCGGCAAAGTAATATCAAGCCTGAGAACGAAAAATGAATCTAAAGTAAAATCCTTCATGTCAGGCTTTCTCATGTCATTGTCAAATCCTTTAACGATACTGTTTTGGCTCGGCATCTATGGTTCCATCCTGGCAAAAACAGCAGCTGAGTATGACAAGGCCCATGTTATTTTATACAGCGGAGCGATTTTTACAGGTCTTCTTCTCTGGGATGTAACTATGGCAGCCGTCGCCAGCAGCTTTAGAAGATTTTTAACCGGAAAAATTCTCGCTATTATTTCAGTTTTATCTGGAGTATCCTTGATTGGATTTGGTATATATTTTGGATTGCAGGCGTATAAGTTTTTGTTTTAAATACATATTTCCATCCATTCGGACTAGGTGGAGAAAATTCATGGTTGCATGACAGTATAAAATAAAAATCTTTGAAGTGTGTTTCAGTTAATTTGGTATTTCTGGCAAGTTCGGAGATTTATCTAACATGTTTTGGATTTTATCTAGCACGTTTTTGGGTTTTATCTAACAGGTTTTGGAGTTTATCTAGCAGGTTTTGGAGTTTATCTTACATTTTGAACAATCCGTCTTTACGGAGACGAAATCGACTATGAGTCCAACTGATTCAGATACCTATTTTTACACATAAAAAAGAGCACTCATCAGGTGCTCTTTCATTT
>NZ_NPDG01000108.1:0-6846 GCF_002272225.1 Bacillus sp. 7894-2 | reverse complement strand
TCCTCTGAGTCTTGAAGTGGGGGTCTTACTGCCCGTTAGACTGCGATAAAGTAAAAAACAGCTCCCGAGAGGAAGCTGTTTTTTACTTTCTGGAGATTTCACTGAACATGGCCACATGCAGCTTCGGTTCTTCTGCATCATTTTTGATGGTACTGATGGTTAGCCATTCCAGGAAGAGCTCGCCGTTCTTCTTTTTGTTCCAGATTTCACCCTGCCAATATCCTTTTGTCTCAATTTCCTCCCACATCTGCTTATAAAAATCTATTGTATGTTTTCCTGACTGCAGGATGGCAGGTGTTTTGCCGACCGCTTCCTCCGGTGTATATCCAGTAACCTTTGTAAAGGCAGGATTTACTTTTTTAATAATTCCTTTTAAGTCGGTAATCATCATGCCGGACTCAGTACTTTCAAGGACCTGTTTCGATAAGCTGAGTTTATCCTGGTAGTAAAGCCAAACGACTAAAATTAAGCTTGCGAGGGCAAATTCGGATAATGCCATAAACCCGATGGCATAATGCCCGGTCCAATCGAACAGGATGGTTAAAATAATCGGCGGGAAAAATCCGCCAAGTCCCCCCATAGCAGCGACTATCCCATTGACAATACCGGCTTGTTTGGAAAAATACATGGGTACAAGTTTAAATATCGTACCATTTCCGATTCCTGCACAAATTGCTACACCGAGACATCCAACTGTGTAGATCGGAAGTGATGGCGTGAAGGATAGGAGAAAGCCGCCGAATGTCAGCCCGGAGAATACAAGCATCAAAATGACAAAGGAATTAAATTTATCCCCAAGCCAACCGCCGACAGGACGCAAAAAGGTAGCGATGGCAATAAAGCCGGCCGTCCGAAGTCCTGCATCCACTTTATCCAGTCCAAAGTGATTGACAAGGAAATTGGGCAAATAAATGGTAAAGGCTACGAAGGATCCGAACGTGATGAAATAAAACAAACTTAACAGCCATAACTTGGGATTGCGGTAAACACTTTTAATCTGCTCCCCGAGAGACACCTGGATTTTCTTTTCTTTACGGTCACCAAGCAGGAAGTTTAATACCGCAATGAGTGCTAAGAGGATGATAAAGAACTGCACTGTAATTCGCCAGCCGAAGCTGTTTGCCAATACCGGCGCCAAAAAAGCGGTTAATGCTGTGCCGATGTTGCCGGCGCCATAAATGCCGTTTACAAAACCGTGGCGTTCTTTTGGATAGTATTTGGGCAAGGAGGTAACACCGACAGAGAAAACTGCTCCGCCGATTCCCAGTAAAAGCCCTCCGAGGATGAGGGTCATCTTCGTACCTGCTGAACTGATCACAAACACAGGCAGAATCAAGACAATGAAGCTTATGGTAAAAATAGGCCTTGCGCCGTACCGGTTGGTCCAGTAGCCAATTGGGACTCTTAATAAAGACCCCAATATGACCGGGATAGCCGTGACTAACGCCACTTCTCCCGGCTTGAGGGCGATATCGGATTGGATATAAGGCATCAGGGAGGAAAGAATAACCCACACCATGAAGCCTACAACCAGACTTCCTGTCTGCAGAACTAATTGAAAGCTTCCTTTTTGCATAACGCTCTCCTTTCATGTATGAAAATGCATGTGTGAACGTGATGTAATATAGGGCAATCTTAGTTTTAAAATACCCAAATACTTACAGGTCAACCATCCTTTTTACGGAATCATAACCTTTGATAACAAAATGAAATAAACATAAGGCGGTATGTATTGGTTTCCTTTATTTGTCCGCTGGCATTTGCATGATATCAGGTCAAATTAGAGCTTCCTGCTGTTACCGGAAGCTCACAGCCTTTCTTTATTCCTTTCCATTCTGTTTTCAAAGAATTTCCTGGCCTCGTCTTTTATCATACTTCTGATCATACTTAGTATTTTCATGTTCATCACCACTATAGGAATACGCGGAAGAAAATATTCTGTGCCAGTCCTTGTATCGGCTGAAATGAATAAAAGACTCCTGCTCCGACGTCAGAGGCAGCAGTCTATCAGAGCGGGTATTATTTTCTTTCAGGAGTGCCAGGCGGCATATAGCTTGGCGGGATTCTCAGCCAGCCTCTTTCCTTCATTAAATTCTTAAGAGGGGACGCTATTTCCATCAAGTGCACCTGTAAGGAAAAGAACATTAACCCCACATCTGTTCTGACTGTTTTACTCATAGCCTGTGCACAGAAGGTTATGCTTGCTGCGAGTTTTACAGACATTAAATTAGCTATTTCATCTTCAGTCAACTTTACACCTTCAGGAACAGAATCCGGGTTGGAAAGTGGTTTTTCGGCATTAGTTAAAGGCATCGGCACCCCTTCTTTAAGCAGAAAATCTTCAATCATTTTTGTGTCTGCCCTGCTTCCTTCAATGGAGGAGCGTATAGTATGCAATAGTTCAGGATCTGTGGTCATATTTAAAGCAATATAGTAAAGGGAGTGGGCTTCATGGAATGCTGTATACAGAGTCCATAAATCCATAACCTCCCCGACATGCAGCGGCGGCTTCGGTTCGTTATCAGCAAAATTCTTAATGGTTTCCTTAATGGCCTCGAATGGGTTTCGCACTATTTCACCCCATAATATGTATTTTTTTTAGTTTTACCGATATTTTCAATTTCATTCGGTTTTAAGGAAAGGAGTATTTTTTGAAACTATTTTTGAGAATATTCGTATTACATTAGAAGCCTTATTCGGAAAAGGGGAATTTCAGATTGAAAAATAGAGTGCTGAAGAGACTTTCCTATCTTTATACCGGAGAATCAATGAGTCTAATCATGTTTGTCTTCATCAGTTACCTGGTGAACTTTACCTATCCGGATCTCCAATTATATTCACTGTTTTCTTTCTGGTCATCATTTCTGCTGCTGGAGTTCATCTTGCTTCAGGGCATCATTTATTGGTTTGTAAAATGGAAACGATTAAAAAGGGAGAATACGTCAGTTGCCCCGGTCACACTTGTACAGCGTTTATGGATTACAAAGAAATGGAATCTTGGCATGATCACAGTGATTCCAGGTGCATTCGTGGCAGACTACGTAATATGGCACCCGGCAGTTCCTCCTGGATTTGCAATTGCCGGCTTTATCTATGTCTTTGCCGTTCTCGAATATATCAACTATTTTCATATTCAGCTATCCTATGACAATCGCTCTGACATTAACAGCCTTAAACAGACAAAACGATTTAAACAGGCTTGCTTGAGCAAAGAATTCAAGAGGCTGGAGAATTTTGATGGGAGTAAATTGGGGTGAGGTTATGGAAGATACACTACATAGGAATGATGGACTCAGCCTGATTGGTAATGTAGTTTAAAGCGGCTTGTTTTGATTTTTGCTGAATAAGAGGGGGGCTGGGAATTGGACTAATACAGAAAAAGCGTTAATGGAGAAGGTCTAAGATGCCTGCCTTATTTTTGTCACGGTAAAGGAGAACGTAAAAATGGAAATATTGATTGAAAAAGCAATGATGAAAGATGCAGTGCAATTAACACACGTTATGAAATCTGCATTTGATGAGGAAGCTCGAAAATGGCTTACAGATGATGAAGAATATATAGCAGATTTTAATATTCAGCCGCCCGGATACGATTCCCTGCAAATGACGGAATATATGATTCAGGAACTGGATTATTATAAAGTGATTTATAAAAATGAAATAGCAGGCGGGATTATTGTTACGATTTCCGGAAAATCGTATGGACGGATTGATCGGATTTTTATCCGGCCTGAATTACAGGGCTACGGAATTGGTTCCGCTGCCATGAAGTTTATAGAAAGTCATTATCCCTATGTAAAGGCATGGGAACTCGAAACATCGGCCAGACAAATCAATAATCATCACTTCTACGAAAAAATGGGCTTTCAATTATCTTTTAAAACGGATGAAGAGTATTGTTACGAGAAAAGGACCGGAGCTGCTAAACAGGATATTAAGGATTCACAATTTGAGGATTGCGATATAGGAAACACTGAATTTTACAAAGTAAATATATCGGAAAGTTCGTTCAGCAACAGCAGCCTGAGTAAAGCACATTTCAACAATTGTAATTTAAGTCATTCAAAGTTTCAAAATATTAATCTCCAAAAATCACTTTTTGCGGACTTGAATCTATCTGAAAGCAGGTTCTTGCATGTTACCTTAAGCGGAGTGCAATTTGCTGAGACAAATCTTCGAGGTGGAAAGGATCCCATTTCATTTAATGGATGTAACCTGGAAGGGAGTAAAATAACTAACTGCTGTATGGAAAATGTTGAAATTTCCGAAAGCAGCATAAGTGGAATGAAGATCAATGGTATTCCAGTTGAAGAACTTTTGCGTGTTTATGAACAAAATAAATGAGGGACTCACGTATTTGTATTATGATAACTTGAAATGAAGCGGAGAGCTTGTGGCATGAGTAAACCTGATGTAATGGAAATGGTTAATCATTTATTAGAAGAAGTAAAGGTGATATTAAAAGATAATTTTAAAGGTTTTTATTTGCATGGCTCATTGGCGATGGGCGGATTTAACCCGGATAAAAGTGATGTTGATATTTTAATTGTAACGTATCATTCCTTGTCTTCTGATATTAAAAGTAAGATGGCAAAGTTATTCTTAAAGTGTTCCAATGCACCTTTCCCCATTGAAGTCAGCTTTTTGAATGAAAAAGATCTCAGCAACTGGCAGCATCCATGTCCATTTGATTTTCACTATAGTGAATTTTGGCGTGAGAGATTTGAAGAAGAAGTGGATCCGTATAGCGTTTCCGGGTTTGATCCTGATTTGGCTGCTCATATTACGATCGTTAATCATCAAGGTATCTGTGCTGCAGGAGAATCCATAAAAGCAACCTTTCCTAATGTGCCGAGAGAGGACTACCTGTCTTCTATCCTGGGGGATTACCGTGATTGCCTTGTAAATCTAAAAGAAGATCCTGTTTATAGTGTCTTAAATATGATTCGGGTATATTGGTATCTCAAGGAACAAGTTATATCATCCAAGTATGAAGCGGGGGAGTGGGCACTGAAGTCAATGCCGGATGAGTTTATACCTGCTATTCAAAAGATAGTGGGAATATATAGTTCAGCTGCAAATGATCATTCTCACATAGATTTTACTAAGCTCTATGATTTAAGAGACTATATTGATGGTGAAGTCCGGAAACTGATAAGCTTTTAAAGGAATGGTCGGTATTCAGACGGATTAGCCATCATCATACTTCATTCATTCTAAACATAATGGTATAATCAGGAAAAAGAAAGAAGTGTTCCTTTTGGATCTAATTACGGGGAAAATCCTGTTTACTTCCTTATTCATCATTCTTATACATAGTATTGAAACACTGGCCTATGCTGTCCGATTATCGGGTGCCAGGGTCAAGCTGATCGCATCAGGGCTTTCTTTGTTCAGTACCATTGTCATTGTTTCACGAATGGCGAACATGGGTCAGCAGCCGTTGCTTGGGAGTATTATTGATACTGCTCCAGAACAAAACTTTCTCAGTTTTGTTGAAAATCAATTCAGGGTGTTAATTGGGGCTTCCACAATAGGGACCATCATTGGAATTCTGCTGCTGCCGACATTTATAGCGATTTTCTCAAGAGCCATTATCCGTCTTGCCGATGCAGGAGGATCAGTGCCTTCGCTGCTAAAAGTCGGTTTTAGCTGGAAATCGGCAAAGACAGTAATCAGCCATTTTAAGTTTCCGAGAATTTCTTATTTAAATGGACTTAAACTCAGTGAAATACCAAAACGGCTATTTCTATTCAATATGTTTGTAACCGCTATCTATACAATTGGAGTGCTGTCAGCTCTATATGCTTCGCTGCTTACTCATGATAGCTCCAGAACAGCAATTATGGCATCTGGTCTCATAAACGGTGTAGCAACGATCCTGCTATCGATTTTTGTCGATCCGAAAATTTCTGTCATGTCAGATAATGTGGTGCGCGGGAAAGCAAAGTATACGAATCTAAAAGGGATTTCCATAATGATGGTTACCTCCCGATTGATAGGAACCGTCCTTGCACAGATCTTGTTTATACCCGGGGCCTATTATATTGCCTGGGCTTCAAAGTTTTTTGTATAGAAAAAACGGCACTGCTCATCCAGTGCCGTTTTCGTTTTAGATACTTTCGCTCTTGCGCTTGCTGATGAATTTGTAAGTAAAGAAAATTATGAGCCCCGCAAGGATTATCAGGACTAGAGGAAGGGCATAGCTATTGAAGATTTCCTCTGCTTCTTTATAATGGGGACCAAGCTTATACCCCAGATAAACATAGAATGCGGTAATCGGGAGCATTGCCAGGAATGTATAAATCGAAAACTTCCACAAATTCATTTTGGCCATTCCGCACGGAATCGAGATCGCTGTACGGACAACCGGCATAAAGCGGGCAAAGAAGGCGACACCTGAACCGTACTTTTCAAAGAACTTGTCCGACGCATCAATCTGTTTTTGTGAAACTAAGAAGTATTTTCCGTATTTTAAAACCATGGGACGGCCGCCATATCGGCCCAGCGCATATAATGTCAGCGGTCCGATCGTTCCTCCCACAGTGCCTGCTAATACAACCAGATAATAATTAAAGTCACCCTCGAAAACCCAAAAGCCGGCCAATGGAAGAACCACTTCTGCCGGGACAAATTCAAAACATAGGGCAAGCAATATTCCAAAGTAAGAGAACTGTTTTAAAAATTCAATTAAGCTGATAACAATTTCTGACATAGTCACACATCCTGTAAATTTATAAAAAGGTAATTCAGAAGTACATAAGTCAGTCTAACGGGTAATAAGAAAACAATCAAGTATTTATCGCAGTCTAACGGGCAGTAAGACCCCACTTCAAGACTCAGAAG
>NZ_NPDG01000107.1:0-7335 GCF_002272225.1 Bacillus sp. 7894-2 | reverse complement strand
AATCAGCATGGAGAAAAGCACTCCCCGCTAATTGAAGTTTCACTTTATACCAGACACAAAAATGGCGGCTGCCGAGATCGGAGCCGCCGTTTTTTTCTTAGGCTAACTGGGGCT
Source organism: Bacillus sp. 7894-2 (assembly GCF_002272225.1). Lineage (NCBI taxonomy): Bacteria > Bacillati > Bacillota > Bacilli > Caryophanales > Bacillaceae > Bacillus > Bacillus sp. 7894-2. The sequence goes on along the minus strand of NZ_NPDG01000107.1, from coordinate 7,221 downwards.
TGCTTTTGAAAACCTCCAGATAATGAAGCTGGTGACCATCTTTTTCGTGGACTTTAAATGTAAATCCATCCGCATCAATCTCTGTTCCTATCTCTGCTTCCATATGCTGTGTAAGGAACCAGCCGCCAATGGTATCCACGTCTTCATGATCAAAATCTGTGCCAAGCAGATTATTGACATCTTCTATAAGAAGCTTGGAATCCAGGATATAATGATCATCGTTCAGCTTTCGTATTTCAGGAACTTCATCCTCATCAAATTCATCACGAATCTCGCCGACTATTTCTTCAAGAATGTCTTCAACCGTCACCAAACCGGAAGTTCCGCCATATTCATCCATTAAAATGGCAATATGGATTCGTTCTTTCTGCATTTTGACAAGCAGGTCATGAATGGGAATGCTTTCAATGACATGGATGACCGGATTAACAAAGGAGTCTAAATCAAGGTTCTCCGGTGTAATCTTGTCTGTAAGACTGGCTGTCAGAAATTCTTTTACATTAATAAACCCGCGGATATTGTCTTTATCTCCATCTTCAACAGGGTATCGGGTGTAATTTTCTGTTTGGATGGTTTCCATGATTTCTGCCAGTGTATGATCCGAAGCAATTGTAATCATCTCCGTACGCGGAACCATGATTTCTTTAGCAATTCTTTCATCAAATTCAAAGATATTGTTCACATACTTAAGTTCATTTTTATTGATTTCACCGCTTTTATAACTCTCTGATAAAAGGATGCGAAGTTCTTCTTCAGAATGGGCCATTTCATGCTCAGAAGCAGGCTTTAAACCAAATAGGCCAACGAGTACACGTGCTGATCCATTTAAGAACCAAATGAAGGGAAACATCACTCGATAGAACCAGATTATCGGCGCTGCGAATGCCATCGTAACTGCTTCCGCTTTTTGAATGGCAACTGTTTTTGGTGCAAGCTCTCCTACAACGACATGCAGGAAGGTGACTAAAGCAAAGGCAATACCAAAAGATAAAATATGGGTAAGGGACTCTGCTATTTCAAACCTTTCAAATAACGGATGCAATAACTTTTCAACCGTAGGTTCACCAAGCCACCCGAGACCTAATGCGGTGATGGTAATCCCCAATTGACAGGCCGATAGATACTCATCCAGATGCGAAACGACTCTCTTTGCCGCCATAGCCCTTTTATTCCCTTCAGCAATCAGCTGATCAATTCGGGATACACGGACCTTTACAATCGCAAACTCAGTTGCTACAAAGAATGCGGTTAATGCTATTAATAATGCAATCAGTAATAAATTTATGGTTGTCAACAAGCAGTCTTACTAAAAAGTAAGACATACACCTCCTAAAATGGTAATAATACTAAATAAGTTCACTACTTAAATTGTGCCCAAACAGATATCCATAATGCTCCAAAAATCAAAAAACCGACATCAGTTCAGCAATAAAAGCAGTGACTGAATTAATGATAAGCTTTCATGTGAAATATTTTTTTTAACGTATTCATATTTTTCCGGATCTGATTTTTTCAGCTGTGAAAGTGCTTTCGTCACATCCTCCTCCAGATCCTGAATTTTTAGCCTTAGCTCAAGAACATCTACCTCTTCGGAAAAATGGCTGATGACTTTTTTCTTGATTTCCTCGAGTGACAAACCATCCGCTTTACATTTCTCGATAAAAGCAATACGTTCGATGGAGGAAAAGTCATAATAGCGATAATTTGAAGGTGAACGTTCAGCTTCTAAAAGACCCAGAGAAGTATAATAATCAATCGTTCGCTTTGTAACCTTTGCTTTTTCAGCCAATTCTCCTATTCTTAACTTCTCAGCCCCATGAGGTTCCCTCCAAACTGTTACGTGATGGTTATGAATCTCATTATACTAAACTATCATAGAAAATCAATGAATTTGAATGAAGCAGCAGGGGAGCTGCGAAAAAAATAACACCGGATAACCGGTGTTATTTTGTGATCAGGCTTTAACAGTCTCTTTCTTTGCTTCTGTTTCTGCGACAATAACTGCACATGCCGCGTCGCCAGTAATATTGACAGCTGTTCGCGTCATATCAAGCAGACGGTCAATACCGATAATTAATGCGATACCTTCAACCGGCAGGTTAACTGAGTTAAGAACCATCGCAAGCATGATCAGACCGACACCAGGCACACCTGCAGTACCAACGCTGGCAAGAACTGCCGTAAGCACAACCGTGATAAGCTGTGTGAGTGATAAATCCACATTATATACCTGTGCGATAAATATAGTAGCAACACCCTGCATGATGGCTGTTCCATCCATGTTTATAGTCGCACCCAGCGGCTGGACAAAGCTGCTGATTGGTTCAGGAACTTTCAGATTCTTTTGGGCAGTATTCATGGAAATCGGCAGCGTTGCATTACTGCTTGAAGTACTGAATGCAACTCCCATTGCCGGTGCAAAACCTTTAAAGAACCAAATCGGGTTTTTCTTTGCAAGTAAAGCAATAGAACCTCCATAGGTTAAGATCGCGTGAATAAATAATGCTGCAAGAACAACGATCATATAAAGTCCCATTGCTTTAATGGCGCTTAGACCCTGGCTTCCAACAGCAGAAACAATAAGTCCGAATGTTCCATATGGCGCAAATTTCATAACCAGATTGACAAGGTACATCATTATGTCATTGCCCTGTTCAATCAGGTTTAAAATACCTTTCGTTTTATTGCCTAGCATTGTTAAGGCAAAGCCGACGAAAATAGAGAACGTGATGATCTGCAGCATATTTCCTTCTGTGAAGGCTTTCACCGGATTGGTTGGAATAATATTTAATAAGGTTTCAGAGACAGGTGGAGCTTCTTTAGATTCATACTCCACGTTTGTTACGTCAAATTCGCCAACATTTCCCGGCTGGATAATGGATGCTAATGCTAATCCTATGATTATTGCAATACTGGTAGTAACTAAAAAGTACGATATCGTTTTGACACCTATTCTTCCTAATTTCTTTGGATCACCAAGCCCAGCTGTACCAAGAGCAATAGAAAAGAAGACAATCGGGACAACCAGCATGTTAATCAGGTTTAAAAAGATTTTTCCAAGCGGTGTAAACAAAAACTTATCAAGCTCAGGAAATATTCCAGGGGCAAACAAATTAATCAGGAGTCCTGTTATTCCCCCTGCGATCAAAGCAATAATAATTTTAGTAGATAATTTCATACGCGTTCCTCCAATGAATGATGTAAAAAAATGTAAAATAAAGACACGAAAAATAATGTCCTTCCCTATATTACCCCCAAAAAACATAAATCTAACTTAAAAAAGGCAACAAAAAAACACAGAGGTATACCCACTGTGCATATATGCAGTGTTTCCCTCTCAACACGCTTACGAGGTTAGCTGTCGGGTTCGGGTCTTGAGAGTACCCTACCTATAAAAGGATTCACCCCAGGTACTTTTTTAAAAAAGTACAATTGGTTCCCCCGCTCAATTAAGATTAAGCGAAAATTATTATGTTTTTTTTAATATAATAACAAATAATTAAGAAAGTTGTAAACAGCACTTTTGTTTCCAAAAATCTATTATTAAGATAATAATAATTGTATTATGAGAAAACAATCCTATTTTCGCAAAACTGTTATAAATCCGTCCAAAATATCGTGGCTAATCGTAAACCCGTTACGTGTATAAAATTTAAGGGCCTCTGTATTCCCATTTGATACATAAATAAAATAATCTTCTACATCATTAAATTGACTTAACCATTCCATCGACATGTTAAAAAGAACTGAACCAATTCCGTATTGCCGGTAGCCTTCTTTAATAAAGAATTGGGAAAGGCAGCCCACATTGTCTTTTTTAACAGTAGATAAATCAAAAAAAGTGGCGAAATCATTTGAGTAGGCTTCCTTAGGAGAAACATTGGAATAGACATAACCCACGACTTTTTCATCGTCCTTAACAATTACAATAAAATTATGTATAGCAGAATTTACGGATGGAACCATCCTTGTTTCAAAATTCATGCTGTCAAAACGCTCAGGTGTTATATGTGCCTTTGATTTCTGGAAAGCCATCAGCTCATTGCATAAATCCCGGCAAAGGCTGATATTGTTTTCTGTTATCACTTCATATTTTAGATTCATCTAATTCACCCCCTAAATCATTTTATATTGGAAGGGACTCATTCGTCCAAAAAAAGAGGGGATTTTTTTTCGATAGAGAAATTTTATATGAAAAAAGGGGACTATCATGATTAAGGAAATAAATATTAAAGACCGAACAGCCGCTGAGCAGGTTCTAAGCGTGCAGCTGCCTGCGTATAAAATTGAGGCTGAAATCATTGGATGTCCTGATTTACCGCCTTTGAAAGATACTGCTGCTACTCTGCAAATTACCGGAGAGACCTTCTTTGGGTACTTTATTGTAGAAAAATTATGCGGTGCGATTTCCTTTAAAGAGAAGAATGATATTTTAGATATTCACAGACTGATTGTACATCCTGAACATTTTAGGAAGGGAATTGCACAAAAGCTGCTGAACTTCATTGAACGGAGGCAGATGATAAAAAAAATGGTTGTCACAACCGGCTCCAAGAATACTCCAGCTGTCGCATTTTATCTGAAGAATGGATTTAGAGAGGTTGAAAAAATTGACATAAATGAATCACTGACTATTTCTGCTTTTGAAAAATATTTATCGAATTGATTTAGCGGTTCTTCTGATATGAAGGATCGCTCTTTTTTACAAAAAATATGGAAAATTATGATATATTTTTATAGAGTCCGCTATTGTCCGCTATTGCTTCATGTCATTGGAAAGATACCAAAAGGGGAGTACTCATGTTAATTGATAAAAAGTTACGTTCTGTAATTAATAATGTTGGTTTTTCTGGTGTTGTACTTATGAAAGAAAAGGAGAATAATCTCCTTCAACTAGCAGAAGGGTATGCAGATAGAGCAAATGAAACCCCCAATAATCCAGGTACCAGGTTTGGCATCGCCTCAGGATGTAAAATTTTTACGGCGGTAGGCATTTGTCAATTAGTCGAGAAGGGAATCCTATCATTCGAAACAAGGCTTAATGATGTATTGGAGAATGTTTTTCCTTTCTTTGATGAGACTATTACGATTCATCATCTGTTAACCCATTCATCTGGGGTGCCTGACTATTTTGATGAATCAGTTATGGATGATTTTGAAGAGCTGTGGAAAGAAAGGCCAATGTACCTATTGAATCATCTTAGAGACTTTCTTCCTATGTTCCAAAATAAAAAAATGATGTTTAAGCCGGGGGAGAAATTCCATTATAATAATGCCGGATATATACTATTGGGATTAATAATAGAGAAGATGACTGGACTGAGTTTCCAGGATTATATCCAGTCTCATATTTTTGAACCATGTGGAATGAAGAATTCAGACTATTTCCGATTCGACAGTCTCCCTGAGAATACAGCAATTGGTTATATAGATAATGAAGAGGATGGGACATGGAGAACCAATATTTATTCATTGCCCGTCAGAGGCGGTTCTGATGGAGGAGCCTATGTTACTGCTCAGGATATGATCTTATTTTGGGAAGCATTGTGTACGTCTAAGCTTATAAGCGAGGAGTATACTGAAAAGCTTATGACCCCGCATGTTCAAGCAGATGAGAATGAGTATTACGGCTACGGTTTATGGATCATCAAGAAAAACGAAGTTATTTTCAAGTATCACCTCATGGGCTATGACCCGGGTGTCAGCTTTCATTCTGCCTATTATCCACAAAGCGAAATAACCATTGCGGTGACATCAAATAAATCATATGGGCCCTTTACAATAATGGAAGAGATAGAAAAAGATCTTTAGAAACGTGCAGTTTTTGTATCTAGAGTTTGTTTTGATTAAAGGAAGCGGTTGTATAAATTTAATGTTAAGTTTTGTAAAATAGTAAATTTCGGGACCAATACCCCATGCTATGGCCGAAGGTGTTCATTTATACTGGGAGTTGATCGTGTCTTTTCTGATTATTCTAAGTCATTTCAAAACATTATGGAGGCGAATGAATGCTGAATCGTAAGAGAAAAGGTCTGCTGTTATCGCTTATTCTATTTGCTGCCATTCTCGTTGTAATGCAGCCCATTCAAGATTCAATAACAAGGGCAGCTGCGGGAGATGGCTCCTGGTCATCACCTTATTCGGTTTCACAGGGTATCAATGCTCAAAATAACACTGCTAAAACTGTTCAAGGCTATGTGGTAGGACAGCCGACTGCAACCAATACGGTTATCACCAGCGGGTTTCCAAATGACTATGCCTTAGCGCTGGCGGATAGTCCATCAGAGACCAGCACGGCAAAGATGCTTTATGTTCAAATCCCATCCTCCTTTCGCTCAAGCTTTGGTCTGAAATCGAACCCAACGCTGATGGGAAAGAAAGTTAAGATAAGCGGGAAACTGACTGCCTATTTTTCTCATCCGGGACTTAAGGACGGAACAGCTTTTGAGCAGGATGGCGGCGGTACATCTGACCCGGATCCCGGACCTGGAGGATATTATGATGCTGCAAATGGAAAAACAGGTGAATCTTTAAAATCTGCTCTTCATAACATCATTGATGACCATACTGAAATTTCCTATTCCAATGTATGGGAAGCTCTTCGTGAAACAGACGAAGATCCGGCTAATCCGACTAACGTCATCCTTTTATATACCGGCCGTTCTCAGGGCAAATTCACCAATGGATCCGGGGTCAATGATTGGAACAGGGAACATGTGTGGGCTAAATCGCACGGAGATTTTGGCACAGCGATGGGGGCGGGAACTGACCTTCATCATTTGCGGCCAACAGATGCTTCTGTAAATAGTTCAAGAGGAAATCTTGATTTTGATAATGGTGGCTCCCAGCATTCTGAAGCACTTGGAAATTACTATGACTCAGATTCCTGGGAACCAAGGGATGCCATAAAAGGCGATGTAGCCCGAATGCTGTTTTATATGGCTGTCCGCTATGAAGGAGACAGCGGAGAAGTGGATCTGGAGCTAAACAATGCAGTAAATAACGGTTCTGCTCCTTATCATGGCAAAATGTCTATCCTGCTTGAATGGCATAAGGAAGATCCAGTCGATGATAAAGAACGGAGAAGAAACGAAATCATCTACTCTGATTACCAGCATAACCGCAATCCGTTTATAGACCATCCCGAGTGGGCATCTGCGATTTGGGAATAACTTTAGGAAAAGCACTTTCTTTAAAGGGAGTGCTTTTTTATAATGGCTG
>NZ_NPDG01000106.1:0-5840 GCF_002272225.1 Bacillus sp. 7894-2 | reverse complement strand
AATATTAATAGGTGAAAAACAACAATTTATACGAAAAGAGCCTTTATAATTCACAAATTATCAATATATTCTGAAATAAATAAGAGAATTATTCGGTTATAATTAAATAAAGAGAAAGCGTTTTCATTTTATAAAAAAGGGGAAAGGGTGCTGAAAATGAACTATTTAGAAATAAAGAAGAAGCTGGAGGCTGCAAAGCAAGAACTGGAGATCAAAATGCAGAATCAGGCTGCATCAGAGAGTGAAAAGGAAACCCTGCAGAAAAGGATTGAGAACTACGAGTATATGATTGAATTGACGGATATGAATCACTTTGAAAGAGGGAATATAATCAGTTAGAGGCTGGCATGGCAGCCTTCTTTTTTTTTCGCAGACTAATGGGCAGTAAGATCCCCACTGATTGAAGTTTCACTTTATATAAAAAAAAGATTTGACAAGAGATGAACATGGGAGTAATTTATATTTATTAATTTCATAGTAAACCTTTTTGCTGAATCATTTGAGCGGGGGAACCAATTTTGATAAACCTTGTTTATCTTGGGGTGAATCTTAGCATATTAAGGCTAAGAAGGGATACTCTCAATCCCTAATCCGACAGCTAACTCCGTAAGCCAAATCGAGAGAAGGGTTAATGGAAACCATTGGCCATTCTTTATTAAGAGTGGTTTTTTTGTGTTCATTTTTAAAAAAAGAAGGGAATTTCTTCAATGAAAAAACAGTATGCTGTATTTGGTTTAGGCCGCTTTGGCGGCAGTCTTGTAAAAGAATTCCATGAATTGGGCGTGCAAGTGCTTGCGATTGATGTGGATCAGGAGAAAGTGAATCAATATGCACAGTTTGTGACATATGCCGTTCAAATCAATGGCATTGATGAAGAGGCCATAAAACAGACGGGAATCAAAAATATCGATCATGCATTTGTGTCCTTTGGTGAAAACATTGAATCCAGCATATTGACATCATTGCTGTTAAAAGAATTGGGTATCCCAAAGGTGTGGGCGAAGGCACATAATGAGTATCATGCCCGAGTGCTCGAAAAAATTGGCGTTGATCGCGTGATTCATCCGGAACGGGATATGGCAAAGCGGATTGCTCACCATATTGTTTCAGAAAAGATGATTGATTATATTGAGCTGTCTGAAGATTACAGTATGGTGGAGATGGTGGCCACAAATAAAATTGCCAACAAATCTCTATCAGAATTGAATATACGGGCTAAGTATGGCTGTAATATCGTGGGGATTCAGCGCGGGAAGGAAATAATCGTTACTCCGCCTGCTGAAGAAGTCATTTTAAAGGGAGACGTCCTAATTGTAATGGGACACAATAAAGGGATTGGCAGGTTTGAAAGACACGGCGTATAAGGTGCCGATAAGTATACCTAAACAAGGGGTCTGCATTTTATGAGGAGATTGAGTCAATCCTATTGCTGGATTAAAATGAATCCGGCACAGTTGCTTTCAGTTGGTTTCTTAATCTTAATTGGTATCGGCACACTGCTGCTGATGCTTCCTTTCGCTACAAAAGACAGACATCATTTATCTTTTATGGATGCATTTTTCGAGGCGACTTCCGCTGTATGTGTAACCGGACTGGTGGTTGTGGATACTCAAACCACGTTTACTGTATTTGGACAGATTGTATTAATGGTCCTTATACAGGTTGGCGGTCTTGGTTTTATGACAATTGGGGTTCTCATTGCCATCATGCTTGGAAAAAACATTGGGTTGAAAGGCAGGCTGATGATCCAGGAATCTTTAAATCAGCTTTCAATCCAAGGAATGGTCAGGCTGGTCAAATTCGTTGCCGGCTTTACGATCATTGCTGAATCGATCGGAGCAATAATTCTTGCCATCCGCTGGTCGTCTGATTTCGGATACCCACGTTCAATATATTATGGCATTTTTCATTCAGTTTCTGCCTTTAATAATGCGGGGTTCGATATAATGGGCCAATTCAGGAGCGTTACTGAATATGCCGGCGATTTTACGGTCATTATGACGCTCAGCACCCTGCTGATAATCGGGGGAATTGGCTATTTTGTTGTTCTTGATGTGAAAAGAAGCAGGAGTGTTAAGAAACTCTCTTTGCATACAAAATTGGTCCTTCTGATGACTCTGGTTCTAAATTTTCTGGGTTCAGTATTTATCTTTGCGCTGGAATTTAATAACCCCGGGACACTTGCCGATTTGCCTTTAAAAGACAAACTGCTGGGAGCATACTTTCATGGTGTAGTACCGAGAACCGCTGGCTTTAATTCATTGAATACTGGTGAATTAACACTGGGTTCACAGCTGGTAACAATGCTGCTCATGTTCATTGGAGGGGGATCCGGCGGTACTGCAGGCGGCATTAAAGTGACTACCTTTGTCTTGATTTTCCTTGCAGTCCGGGCGCTGATAAAGGAAGAAGATGAAGTAAGCCTGATGGGAAGGCGAATTCCTAAGGATCTGATTGTCAGGGCCTTTACGATAACCGTCTATTCAATAGGATTTATTTTCTTTATCTTATTTATTTTATCCATAACTGAAAATGCTCCATTGAACGTCCTTTTATTCGAAGTAATTTCGGCTTTTGGCACGGTAGGGATGTCGATGGGGCTGACACCCGAATTAAGTGCAACAGGTAAAGGGATCATTGCATTTATGATGTTTGCAGGCAGAGTAGGGCCGATCACAATCGCTTTTGCACTTGCCCGAAGAAAAGGAAAGGCCAAATACAAATATGCTGAAGAGAAAATCATGATTGGCTAGTGCGGGATAGAGTGTGACACTCTATCCTGTGCAGGAAGTCGAATAGCGAGCAGCAGGAAGAAAGTGGTCAACCCGATTTGCTTATGAGACTTTATTAAAAATTGTTGGAAATGAAGCAATAGGGACGACAGAAGGGCAGCAGATTCGATATAATTATGAAAAACCAAAAGGAAGTTTGATCAGATGAAACTCATCAACAAACTATTCTCAAAGCAAAAAACATCTTCTATTGAATTTTGCCAGCGGAATCTGGATGAATTTTTAAAAGAAGATAGTTTAACTGAATTTAATCAATTCCTGAGCCAGAAGAATATTATTTATAAAGAATACGAATGCCAGAGCAAATGTAAAGAATGCAGGCTATCCCCCTATGCTGTAGTGGACGGAAAACTGATAGCAGCAGAGAATTCCGATGAATTATTAATAAAACTGAAAGAAGAAGTACAGAAATAAAAGGAATCGGAGCAATCCGGTTCCTTTTTTCATACAATATTCAAATAATGGTTTGAATAAGGTCACAGACGAGGTATAATTTATTCAAACGAATGTTTGAATAATGAGGAGAGAATAAAATTGGGCTCTAAAGATACATGCGATATTTACTGCTTTGACGAAGAAAAAGTGAACCGCATTCAGGGGGAAATGGTAAAGGAAGATCTATCAGGGGCTGCCCAATTATTTAAGGCTCTTGCTGATGAGAACAGGGCAAAGATTTCATATGCACTGACCCGGGATGAAGAGCTGTGTGTCTGTGATATTGCCAATATCATTGGCGCAACAGTGGCAACGGCATCCCATCATTTGCGGACATTGCATAAGCAGGGAATTGTTAAGTTCCGGAAAGAAGGGAAATTGGCATTCTATTCATTGGATGATGATCATATCAGGCAATTAATGATGATTGCACTTGCACACAGAAATGAGGTGAAAGCCAATGTCTGAACAAGCTGGAATTGCGGAGAAAGAGACGGTAACCTACCGTGTTCAGGGCTTTTCCTGAGCAGGCTGTGCCAAGACGTTCGAAGAGAACGTGAAACGCCTGGATGGCGTTATAGATGCGAATGTGAATTTTGGAGCTTCCAAGATAACTGTCACAGGGAAGGCTTCAATGAAGGCGGTCGAAAAAGCCGGAGCCTTTGAAAATCTTAAACTGCGTGCAGAGAATGAAAAAACGGTCGAGCGAGAGTCATTCTGGAAGCAGAAATCTAATTATAAAGTGTATTTAGCAGCGCTTATTCTTACTGTGAGCTGGTTTTTAAGCGAACAGTATGGAGAGGATCACCTATATCCGATCGCAGGGTATGCAGCAGCAATTATCATAGGCGGCTATACTTTATTCCTGAAAGGCTTCAAAAACCTTGCAAGATTGAATTTTGACATGAGCACCCTTATGACGATCGCCATTATTGGAGCAGCGGTCATTGGCGAGTGGGGAGAAGGAGCGATGGTTGTCATCCTTTTCGCCATCAGTGAAGTCCTTGAGCGCTTCTCAATGGAAAAAGCGAGACAATCCATTGAATCACTGATGGACATTGCCCCTAAAGAAGCATTGATCAAACGGGATAATGAAGAAATGCGGATTCATGTGGATGATATTCAAATTGGTGACATCATGATTGTAAAGCCTGGAGAAAAATTGGCCATGGATGGCGTGGTCGTGAAAGGAACCTCTTCACTGAACCAGGCAGCGATTACCGGAGAAAGCGTGCCTGCCGTTAAGACTGCAGGTGATGAGGTTTTTGCCGGTACACTAAATGAAGAGGGACTGCTTGAAGTAAAAGTCACGAAGCATGCTGAAGATACAACCATCGCCAAAATCATCCATTTAGTGGAAGAGGCTCAGGCTGAAAAAGCGCCTTCCCAGCAGTTTGTCGATAAGTTTGCCAGGTATTATACGCCTGCCATTATTGTCTTAGCCTTTTTAATAGCAGTGGTTCCTCCGCTGTTTGGCGGGGATTGGAGCGAATGGATCTACCAGGGGCTGGCTGCACTGGTTGTCGGCTGTCCGTGTTCTCTAGTCGTGTCTACACCGGTAGCCGTCGTTACGGCCATCGGAAACGCGGCAAGAAATGGTGTCCTGATTAAAGGCGGCATCCACCTTGAGGAAACAGGGGCGCTCAAATCGATTGCATTTGATAAAACAGGCACATTAACAAAAGGTGTTCCTGCCGTTACAGACATCATCACTATTAATGGTGGTGAAAGACAGCTTCTTCAAATCATGGCTGCCATTGAGAAAGGGTCACAGCATCCCCTTGCTTCTGCAATCATGAAAAAAGCAGAAGGAATTGGCGCTGATTTTACCGGGCTGGACATAGAGGATTTCATCTCTATTACCGGAAAGGGAGTAAAAGCCGCAGTGAATGGTGTCCTCTATTATGCCGGAAGCCCCAATCTATTTGAAGAGCTTCATAACGGCATGGAAAGCACGATTCAAAAGCAAATAGCAGAACTGCAGATCCAGGGTAAAACCGTAATGATCCTGGGGACAGCAAGCGAAATCCTCTTATTAATAGCTGTTGCAGATGAAATACGGGAGCATTCGAAAACGGTCATCAGCAAGCTGAATGATATGGGAATTAAAACGGTAATGCTGACAGGCGACAATCACAGAACGGCTTTGGAGATCGGAAAGCAGGCCGGCGTTTCCGAGATAAAAGCGGATTTGCTGCCGCAGGATAAACTGGCTGTTATTAAAGAGCTTCGTGCCGGCCATCAAAGTGTGGCAATGGTCGGGGATGGCGTCAATGATGCACCTGCACTTGCTGCTGCGTCTGTTGGGGTAGCCATGGGCGGTGCCGGAACCGATACTGCACTCGAAACAGCGGATATTGCGCTAATGTCTGATGACTTGAGCAAATTGCCTTATACGATTAAACTCAGCCAAAAAGCGTTAGGGATTATAAAACAAAACATTACGTTCTCACTCGGAATCAAGGCGCTGGCTTTATTGCTGGTGGTTCCAGGCTGGCTGACTTTATGGATTGCCATTTTCGCGGACATGGGAGCAACCCTGCTGGTCACCTTGAATAGCCTGCGGCTTCTCAAAATAAAGTGAAACTTCAATCAGTGGGGGTTTCACTGATT
>NZ_NPDG01000105.1:0-16034 GCF_002272225.1 Bacillus sp. 7894-2 | reverse complement strand
AAAGAAATGAAAAAACTCAGAGCTATGTCATCGGGCATGGCTCTGAGTTTTGTGGTCGGAAAATAAATAAAAAAGAAGGAGCATTATTGCTCCTTCCCTGCACCAAGCTCTTCTGCCAATTCCACAATCGCTTTATTGATTCTCCAGACGAAATAAAGATGATGAATTAAATCACGCTGGGATTGCTGCCTTGGTGGTGCCATTCGTTCAATTTGTTCTCTTTCCCTGTCCAGACTATAGACAAGCGTCCCGTCTCCGCTTTCTTTAATCAGGTCCATTAATGTTTCAATATTTAGTTCAAGTTTCTCCTCAATCCTGATGAAAACATCGATCAGCTCATCAGGATAGTCGAATCCCTTCCGGTAGGAGGAAGCCACCAGATGTCTCGCATAGTAATTGATGGCTGAAAAAAGGGTGATCCATCGGTTAACGTCGGCATGACGCGGAGATCCGGGTTTCTTTATCAGCGATTGTGCTTCAACGTTTATGGTTTTTAGCTTTTGATCCAATAAGAAGCCTTTGCCTGAAAGCTCTTTAACATTCACATCTTCCCGGAAGCTTCGCACATACGCCGAGACATACGGTTTCAGTTCCTGAAGATAATCAATTATCGTATCGGCCACTTTATCCTTCGTTTTCTTAGGAAAAATAAATAGAGAAACGCCGAATGCAATGCCGGCACCGGCAATGGTATCGATAACCCTTGCACTGATTAGGGAAAATGAAATTCCGCCAAGTAAAAGGTCATACATAAAAGCGACCAGCATCGTAATAAACATGCTCATTAATGTATAAGAGACTTCAAATAAATAAAAAGAGAAGAAAACTGCTGCAAAAATGAGCGTGATCTCCAATACAGAATGGCCGCTGACCAGTTTGGCAAGCGTAAATCCAATTACTGCCCCGATAATCGTTCCAACTGACCGCTGAAAACCTTTTGTATAAATGCGCCCGATTGACTCGGTTCCAAGCAGAACGATAAAGGCAGTCAAAAGGACCCAATAAGGCTGGTCAGGCGAAAGAATCTGGCCGGCAATGATGGAGATGATGGCAGCAGTCAATGCCTGAAACGCTTTTTTAGTGGAAGGTTTGAGGCTCTTGTCTTCTTCAGGTGATTCATCTTCTTCAGGCGTCTCTTCAGATACTTCTATTTCATTGACTTTTACTTTATGAAGTGCCTGCTGTATGGTTATGCCGCCCTCAATGACATGGTTTGCAAGGGACTCGATCCGCCTGATCAAATATAGCCATCCTGCCGGCTTGTCTTCCCTGTTGAACAAATCCATAATAAGCAGGCGAAGCGCCTGTACAGCAAGCTCTGCTTCACGAAGATTTTGTTCTTCATATTGATGGGCAAGAACTTCGGCGTCACGAAGAGAGCGGGTGACCCAGACCAGGAGGTTTCTCAGCTCTATTATGTCAAGCGCATTCGCATTTTTTAAGCTGCGGACGGAGTCAGTCAGGGTTTCAATCAGCATGCCTGTATCAAAGATATATAACCTAAGCTGGGAAGGGGTCAGCCCGGGCCATAATTTCTGTACATCATCTTCATTGATATACTCTGAAACGATTACAGCATAATCCCGGAGCTTCAGCACGTTTCTCCGCAATTCTTCCCGCTGGTGAGCAGTCATACTCTCTTCCTGCATCCCCTCAATTAAGAGATTGAAGGTGAAATTACTTTGAAAATGAAAGGAGCGGATGCTTCTTTTCAGGTTCTTCGCGGTGTTCTGAAAAAGAATGAAATTGAAAAGGAAAGCATACGCAACCCCAATCCAGATCCCAAAGTAAAAGGAGGGCAGCTGGCTGCCTGATAATTGCAGAATAGATGAGAAGTAAAGGGTCATGAATGCGATCATGCATAATGAAAAATAACGGACACCAAAGCGGGTCAAATAAAAGCTTGAAAATATTAATGCAGCCATTGAAATATCCGTAAAAATTGTGCTTTCTGCCAGCAGGGAACCGATTGATACCCCTGCCATTGCTGAAAACCCAAGCAGACCGGTTGTGAGCATTTTTCCTTTTTTAGAGTCATCCATCACAATCATGATGCCAAGCATGCCTGCCATTCCGGAAACAATAGCAGGAGTAAGGGCGAGAGCAGCATCGGCCCCAGTCAATTGCATAAGAAATAAAGTTGTAAATACCGACGCCATTAAACTTAATGTGGCCCGTCCGGCTTTTTGAAATCGGATCAGTCCAGGATCGGATGCCAGCAAACGTCCAAGCCAGCGGTGTTTGATTTGCAGCTGCTTCATTGTTTCACCAATCTTTTTTTGAGAGTTAAAGTGTATTTTACCATTCGTACTTTTATTATCCAAATGAACCAACTTAAGCTTTTTTTGTTTTTTAGGTTTTAAAATCGAACAAATGTTCTATAATAGAGTATGGAGGGATTTAATATGCCGCTAAAAGACAGAGGGAAAATAAAATGGCAGCCTGCTCACTTCATGCCGGAACACCGGGCGATGCTAAGAAAGCTGGAAAGGGAACAAATGGCGCAAAACAAGCCGCTCATTGATGAATATGAATTGGAGGAATATGAAAACAAAATTCACTTTGCAATGGAATTTGCTTATCTTTTGAAAGTAAAAGTCTGGCGGGACGGATTTTTCTGCGAATACAAAGGGAGGGTAAACCGGCTGGATGGCATCAGCAGAAAGATATATCTTGAACTGGAGAGCGGGGACCTTGAGAAAATTAGCTTTGATGAAATAGCCGGGGCGGAAGTGGAAGGATGAAATAATATGACTCGAGGAACTCTCCTCGAGTTTTTTATATGAATCGCATAAAACTGCAGAAAAGCACCTATTTATCAAATTTTTAGATATAATGAAGAAAAGCAGAGGGAAAGGGGCCTGTAAGCAATTGATGAGAAAAAAATACACCATTAAACATTTTTTCGTTGTAAGGAGACAAATGAATGAATGAATTATTAATAGATTTGATTGATGATCTGCAAAAGTCAAATGGAGGCCATATTCTGTACCACTTTGATCGGATTGATTGCTATATTCAAAATGCAGTCTCATACATAACGGCTGGCGTCAGATGCGGCGGACATGTTTTGCTTGTGGAGAATGACCGGAATTATTTCCTTATTGATAAAGAATTAACTAATTTGTTAGGAAAAGAGGAATTAAGCAGAGTTCATTTTATGAATAATTTTGATTTTTATTATTCCAACGGTAATTTTAATCCTGATACAGTGTTCAATTTTTTTCTTAAACACATTCAGCCTTACTTAGATAGCAATCCAAAGATATTCACATGGGGTCTGGTTGAGTGGGGAAACGTAAAAGAATATATTCCTTTAGTCGAACAATATGAAAAGAAGCTTTTTAAGGCCGTTTCTGAGCATAGCCTGATTTCCCTGTGTGCTTATAATAACTGCAGCACCCCGCTGGAATTAAAGGATAGTCTGCTACGCTGCCATGATGTGCTCATAACAGATAGAGAGTATAAATACCTATAAAAATGGTTTAGGAGAAACCGATGGAAAAGATCACATTTCATGATATTTATAAACCGGGACACGCTGTTCTGGAAAATGGCCTTTTTATTCATAATCATAATCCTGACATGCTCCTTCAGTATGACAGCAATTTTATTGCCTTTAAAAGAATGCCTTCCGTTCAGGAGTTTGAGGAGGCACATCAATATTTAAAAGAGTTTCATCAGAAATATGGCCAAAAGCATGTAAGGTTTTATTTTCCGGATGACGAAGAGCTTTCTGAAGAGCTTGAGGCGTTCTTTCAGCAGGATGAAGATTATACGGTTGGGTTCTTGGAGTTATTTGCGATTCTTCCGGCTGATTTTCCGGAAGTCCAGGAAAGGGAAGAAATCATAGTCGAAAATGTTACGGATAAAACATGGAACGATTATTTGGAATTTCAATATGAGCAGGATTCGGTGTATGGGAAAAATTTTGCGGAGAAAAAGAAAGCTCAGCATTTAAGAAATTACAGCGATGACAGCATTCAGCAGCTTATTGCATTTTATAAAGGAAAGCCCGCCGGATCTGTTGATGTCATTATTAAGGAAAGAACAGCTGAAATTGATGGACTGATGGTCCATGAGGATTGTCAGAAAAAGGGCATCGGCAGCTGCCTGCAGAAATCCGTGATGGATCAGTTCAAGGATAAAACGATCATTCTTGTGGCGGATGGGGAAGATACCCCAAAGGAGATGTACCGCAGGCAAAATTACCGGTATATTGGAAAGCAGTATAACTTACTAAAAGTATACGAATGAATGGAAGCTTGGTTCTATGTGAGCCAGGTTTTTTTGTGCTAATAGAACATTGTTTCACTGTGAAAATCGTTAAATCATTGATTTCATGGTGCAAAACACAATATCTGTCGAAAAAACTCAGGAAAAAAAGAATAAAATAATATTCCTAACGTAACAGTGTTATGTTACAATCAAATCATCAGAAAGGAGTCCTGGAATTTGAGCGATGAATTAATTTCAAAAAAAGAAGTATTGGATTTAACTGGTATTTCTTATGGACAGCTTTACCGGTGGAAAAGGAAGAATCTGATACCTGAGGATTGGTTTGTCCGGAAATCAACTTTTACAGGGCAGGAGACTTTTTTTCCAAAAGAGAAAATCCTCGAGCGCGTCGAAAAAGTACAGAAGATGAAGGATAGCCTTTCGCTCGATGAGCTGGCTGATTTGTTTTCGCTGAATGCTACGAATCTGAAGCTGTCAAAGGATAGTCTGATTGCTAAAGGAATAGTTTCCGAGCCGGTTATGAATATATTTCTGGATACACAGGGGGAGATTAATGAATTCAATTATCATGAGATTTTGAAGCTTTATATTCTTTCAAACCTGCTGGAATCGGGTGATATCCATATCGAGGAAGGGAAAATGCTCCTTCAGATATTAAATGATCATCAAAAAATCCTGCAGCAGCCAAAGGCTGTGATCTGCTTTATTCGAAAACTAGGCATGTCCAGCTGCCTGGTTTCAATGAACGGGGAAAAGGTCCTTCTTGAAAAAGGGACAAAATTGGCTGCCGCTATATCAATAGAGCAATGTGCTGAAGAATTAAAATCCAAATTGGCATAGGAGGAAATGCTGTGGAAATGAAAACACTGGGAAACTTAATCATTAATGGAGTTGGATCGGTTAATGGAGGAGCTTTTAATAAAGTCGAAATCAATGGAAAGGGCACGGTAAATAGTGATATAGAGTGCGAGAAATTCTATTGCAACGGTACAGGCACGGTCCATGGAAATGTAAAAACCGAAAAAGGAAAGATCAGCGGTGCAGCCAAAATCCATGGAGCAGTTAAAGCTGATTCCTTAAATGTTAACGGTTCTGCCTCCATTTCAGAAGCTGTCCTAAGCCGAAAGCTTGAGGTGGCCGGGAGTTCCTCCATTGGGGGTTCTGTGAAAAGCGATGAAATGGTTGTGGATGGGAAAGCAAAGATTGCCGGAGACTGTGAAGCGGAGGTTTTCCGCGCGGAAGGGGCTTTTAAGATAGATGGTTTACTGAACGCAGAAACGATTGATATTAAACTATTTGGAGAAAGCAAAGCGAAAGAGATTGGCGGAAGAAAGATAAAAGTGGCACAGCATAGAGAAAGCCTATTTAAATTAATCAAATCGCTATTTCCATTAAAGCTCGAGGCGGAATTAATTGAAGGGGATGACATTGAACTCGAAGGCACCACAGCTCTTGTCGTCAGAGGGAAAAATGTCAAAATCGGCAAAAATTGCGAGATTGGACTAGTGGAATACTCCGGAGAATACGAATGTTCACCAGACTCAGAGGTGAAAGAATCCCGGTTAATATAGAATAATGAATGCCTAACCTGATTGGTTAGGTTTTTTTTATTTAAAGGGCAAGATAATCATAATACCGGGCACACTAACAAACAAGACTCGTTTTCCAAAGGAGAGTTATTGTGTTCCGGAAACATTACAGCCACCATAAAAAGATAAGCAGGAGTATTCACTCTAATATTCAATACTTAACAGAGCAGTTTGGCAACAGCTCCGATCTATCAATCCGAAATATAATACTTTCAAACCATGGTAAAGCAGCCATCATACATATCCAGGGGATCGTTGACGAACAAAGCCTGCATGACAATGTTCTCCATCCTATTCTCGCATGGAGTCATGAACAAAAACCTATTCAAAATTGGTCCGGGGAAATAGTTCAGATCATTTCGGTATCTAAGGTAAACACCATTGATGACTGGTCCGAAATAGTGAACGGCCTGCTGAGCGGGGACACGGTTATTTTGATAGAGGGACATTCAGAGGCGATCCTTGCCGGAACAGGAAAGATTCAATCAAGAACTATTACTGAACCTTCGACACAAACGGTGGTAAAAGGGCCAAAAGATGGATTTACGGAGAATTTAGGTACGAATATTTCACTGATCCGTGCCAGAATACAAAATAACAATCTAAGGATAGAACAGACAAAAGCAGGGAAAGTGACCAAAACCGATATCGGCATCTTATACATGGAGGGTATAGCGAAAGAGGAAATCGTAAAGGAAGTGAAGGAAAGAATCAGTAAAATCGATATGGACAGTATACTGGACACAAATTATGTGGAAGAAGCCTTAAAGGACAACAGGAAAACGATCTTTCCGCTCTTCCAGAATTCGGAGAGGCCAGACGTGGTCGCAGCTAACCTTTTAGAAGGCAAAATTGCGATCATTATACAGGGAACACCATTTGCATTGATTCTGCCGGCTGTTTTTATCCAATTTTTTCAATCTCCTGAAGACTATTATGCCAATTACCTGGTGAGTTCCTTTCTAAGACTCATTCGGGTTGGCTCTTTTTACGTTAACATGTATGCCTCGGCCATTTATTTGGCCCTGATCACGCATCACCATGGCTTAATCCCTACTACTTTAATGGTGACGCTCATGGCACAAAGAGAACAGGTTCCGTTTCCTGCCATTGTGGAACTGCTGGTAATGGAACTGGCCTTCGAAGTCCTGCGGGAAGCCGGGATCCGGATGCCAAGGGCCATTGGTCCGGCTGTTTCCATTGTAGGGGCACTTATTCTCGGGCAGGCTGCAGTCGAAGCAGGCTTTGTTTCAGCAGCAATTGTAATCATCGTGGCGACTACAGCCATCTCAAGCTTCACACTGCCTAACCCTAATATTGTGAACGCCGCACGCGGGATGCGGTTCATTCTTATTTTTGCCGCTGCTTTTATTGGATTCTATGGAATTATCCTGTTTTCTTTATGCATTATTCTGCACCTTTGCAGTCTTAAATCAGTAGGAGTCCCATATCTCACTCCACTCTCACCGGTCAGAGTCAGCGGTTTGAAAGACAGTTTAGTCCGGATAGGGACCTCATCCAAGTGAGGCCCTTGTTCCGGAAGTCAATTAAAAGAGCAGGGATGAACGTATGAGAAAAGTCATTTCGATCATGTTGATAATGGGTTTACTAACGGGCTGTTCCAATTATAGAGATTTAAATGAAGTCGCTTTAATAATCGCCATTGGCATAGACCTCCCCCAGGAAAGGGAATCAGGCTATCGGGTCACGTATCAAGTAATCAATCCGGGTTATTTTTCGCAAAATGGGACAGGAAACAGCCTTCCAGTTATTAATTACACAGTCGAATCAGAAACGTTTATTGAAGCGTACAGGATGGCGTCTTTAATCATTCCAAGAGAGAACAGTGTTACTCATCTTTCTTTGATTGTGATTGGAGAGGCTCTTGCAAGAGAGGGGCTGGGACTTATATTTGATGTGTTTGAAAGAGGTGAATCACGCTCATCGTTTCCAGTTTTTATTGCAAGGGACACGACTGCGGAAGAAGTTCTCGGGGTCATTGAGCCGTTGGAATCCAATCCAACGAAAAGCATCATCAGCACCAGCGAGAATAATGGAAAAATGTACTCCATCTCAGAAATCGTTCCCATTTACCGGGCCATCTCCCTTTTATCAGGTGAGGGGCAGAACCTTATGCTTTCAGGCATTCATTTGAACAAACCGCTTAAATCCCAGAATCAGACGGATAACCTGCAGAACATCAAGCCGCCGGTCGTAGAGGTAACTGGATTGGCACTGTTTAAAAAAGATCAATTAGCCGGCTGGTTTGACGGCAAAATCGCAAGAACAGCCCATATAATCAATTCAGCCGCTGAATATACATCCTTTCCGCTGCCATGTAACAATAAAAAAAATTTGACCGTCACGACAAAAGGAATGAGGTCGACCATTAAGACAGAGTTAAAACCAAAATTGACTCTGGCAGTTGATGCAGATATTAAGGGCTATATTGCTGAACTGGAATGCTATATAAAAATTGATAGTGATAAAGAAATAAGAAAGATTGAGAAAAAATTAGAAAAAGAGGCCGAAAGCCAAATAAGGGAAACAATCAAAATGGCGCAGGAAATGGAAACCGATGTATTCGGTTTCGGCAGAAAACTATCCATTAATAATCCGGATTACTGGAAAAAACATAAGAAAGAATGGAATAAGCTATTTAAAACTGCGGATATTGAAGTAAATGTGAATGCGAAAATAACGAACGCAGGATTACTGACAGATCCATATAAACTACAATAATTCTGGATGTGAAGTAAATGCCGAAAGATAAGATTGATGGAATACAATTATTCTGCTTGATGGTCCTTTTTATGTTTGGGACAGCTGTGTTTCTGGATCTTGGAAGCGGAGCCCGCCAGGACGCATGGATCGTTACGATTCTTTCACCCATTGCCGGGCTGATAATCTTTGCTGTTTACTATCGTCTTTACAGACAGTATCCGGATTTGCCGCTGACAGAATACATGAAAAAAATTTTAGGGAAATACCTGGGAAGCCTTATAAGCTATATGTACATTATCTATTTCATTTATATTGCGTCCAGGGTTTTGCGTGATGTTGAGGAATTACTGATCAGTTCTCCTTATGCCAAAACCTCCATTATTACGCTGGGTATCTGTATGGTGTTTGCATTGGTATACGCAGTTCATTTAGGTTTTGAGGTATTTGCAAGAGCAGGGATTATCTGCTTCGCCCTCATGACAGTCACTTTATTGCTAATCCTGATATTCTATGTGATCAGTGACTTGATTCATCTGGAAAATTTGCGGCCTGTTTTAGCTAAAGGATGGAAACCGGTCTTCAGGGAGATTTTTCCGGTTAATATGACGGTTCCTTACGGAGAGTTGGTTATATTTACGATGATCCTTCCTTTAATGAAACGGAAGACAAAGATTTTAAAAACAGGGAGTATGGCCATTGCGTATGTTGGCATTTATTTAACCATTAATACGATGCTCTTAATTTGTATTCTTGGTGCAGATCTCCTTGAGCGTTCGGCCTTCCCGGCACTGGCTGCTGTTGGCTATATTCAAATTGGGGGATTTATTCAGCGTCTGGATCCTTTTATCATCCTATTGATTGTATTTCTGGGGTTTATTAAAGTGGGCCTGTTCTTCTATTGTGCGGTAATCGGAATGAATAACCTTTTTAAAATGAGGCCAAATGTTTTCACTTCCTATTTTATGGGCGGGATTATTTGTCTTTCCTCCATTATGATTGCACCAAGCTATCAAAGCCATCTGGATGAAGGATTAAAAGTAGTCCCTTATTTCCTGCATATTGCTTTCCAATTCGCCATTCCTGCTGTATTGCTCGTACTGGCGGCCATCCAGCGTAAATGGAAACAGGGAAAAGTGTAGAATAGCGATTATTTTTTCTTCTTTTCATGTAACCAGTACATAACGAATAAACCAAGGATAAAAATGATGATAAGGAAATAATCTTCTCCCTGTGCGGAAGACAGAACAATTTTTATGCTTTTCCAGGATTCAAATATTGAATGGCCCTGGATATAATCAAGTAAAACAATGAGGCAGGCTGTACCGGCTAAGAGTGATAAGAGAACGATCATAGCACGCATATGATTCAGCTCCAGGTATTAGGATATGTATTAGGTTTAACATGTTTTTTCTTTTATAAACTAAATAGGAACCAAGTGTTGCGGGAAAACATGAAGTGAATAAGGGGTAAAAGCCTGTCTGCAGCATAATGGACAAATTTAGAAAAATATACTTTATTAGTCATAAAAAAATAAATAAATTTTTTATTTTTGTAAGCGCTTTAAAGGGTTGAAGTTTTCAGAAGACTTTGATAAGATTTAAAAAACCGAAAAGGCTATGTGTAACTGGCGAGACGCGGATCACCGCGGGGGAGCACATAGTGTCGAAGCCGTTCGCCTGGGCAGAGGTAAGGGATTCTACCCTTGCCTCTTTCTGTTTTAAAATCTGACAAAGTTAGTTGAAAAGGGGAGAATCCAGTGAGTACCATGACTTTAGACAAAGTAAAAACGATTAAAACACTGAATGCCATTGCGCCAAGCGGTCTTGAAGTGTTTAACAAGGATCATTTTACAATCGATAATGAAAGCGGCAATCCGGATGCGATTGTTCTTCGCAGCTTTAATATGCATTCGATGGAATTGGGCGATCGATTAAAAGCAATCGCCCGTGCAGGTGCTGGAGTGAATAACATCCCGGTGGAGAAATGCACTGAGCAGGGAATAGTTGTGTTTAATACACCCGGCGCCAATGCAAATGCCGTAAAAGAAATGGTGCTTACCTCCTTAATGGCTTCATCCCGGAATCTTTTTGCCGGAATTACTTGGACTAAAACGCTGAAGGATGAAGGAGATCAGATCCCTAAGCTTGTAGAAGCAGGAAAGAAGCAATTTGTCGGAAAAGAAATTAAGGGGAAAACGCTCGGTGTCATCGGATTGGGGGCAATCGGGGCACTTGTAGCCAATGATGCACTGGAACTGGATATGGATGTTGTTGGCTTTGATCCCTTTATTTCTGTCGACACGGCCTGGAACCTGTCCCGCAATGTTCAGCGTGCCATGAACATCGAGCAGGTGTTTGCAGAATCAGACTATATCACTGTGCATGTTCCATTAACCGATGATACAAGGGAAATGTTCAATGAAGATACGTTTAGCATAATGAAAAAGGGTGTTCACATCCTGAATTTCTCACGCGGAGAGCTTGTGAATGAAGCAGATATGGCAGCTGCCCTTGAAAGCGGAAAAGTGGGAAAGTATATTACAGACTTCCCAAATGAAAATATCCTTAAAATGAAAAACACAGTGGCCATTCCACACCTTGGCGCATCAACGAAGGAATCGGAGGAAAACTGTGCAGTCATGGCAGCACGCCAGGTGAAGCACTTCCTTGAAACAGGCAATGTCAAAAACTCAGTGAACTTCCCAAATGCTGCGCTTCCTTACACGGGCAAGCGGCGTGTCACTGCTTTTCATAAAAACATCCCAAATATGGTCGGCCAAATCACACTTTCCATTTCAAGCTACCAGCTGAATATCGCAGACATGGTAAACCGCAGCCGAGGTGAATATGCGTACACCATGATCGACATCGATAATAAAGTGAATGGCGATGTGATCCCTGGACTGCTTGAGCAGATTAATCAAATTGAAGGCATGATTACGTCACGGATAATATAAGTTGGCCCTGGTATTGATAGGACCTTGGGGACTTCGGACACAGAAAGCGTAAGACAGTGATTTAGAGTCTGAAGCTGGAGCAACTTCGGGCACAGAAAGCGGGAAACAGAGAGGTAGAGTCCGAACAGCAAGCTGCATTGGATCTCTTGCCAATAGAATCAGAAAACAGACCTCATCCAAGAGGTCTGTTTTTTGCATCACAGATTTTTGCGTAAGGAATCCCTTTTCACCTGATAATACCCCCTGCAAAAAAACGAGTTTTTTGGTTTCATGGCAATTAAGAAAGAATTGTAGATATCCGAGGCGGAAATGGATGAATTAAACCAGCAAATAAATAATAGAATTGTTTTAATATTCCCTGATACATAGAAGGATAGAACGCCAGTGATGCCTGATAATACAATAAAGGGCAAACTCATAAAAACCCAAAATCTCATTTTGGATAGAGTAGCATTTGTATTTAGCCAAAAATACAATCCGCTAAATGTTAAGCTAATATCGCCTTTTTTGCTGATAACCAAAATATGCAGACATTCGTGAACTATAAAGACAAAGATACCTATTAAAATGAGGTAAATGATATGAATCTGAGAGAAACCTGTCTCAAAAAAATAGGGTATCAAAAATATGATGATCTGGAGCAGATATACAAACTTCATATAATGCTTTCGATACCAATTACTCCTTATAAAAGGAGACCATTCTGCCAAATTCATGCTAATCTGCGGTAAGTGGCGAAACCATGTGATGATAAGTGTTCCCTCCCTCATTTAACCGAGTATTTTCACTAATTTTAACATAAAATTCCAATTTTATTAACAATAAAAACGCACAGTAACTCAAATTACTGTGCGTTTTTTTTGACGTTTGCGATTGGTTTATACTTTTTCCCCGGAGTAGTACTCGTCAATTGCCCGAAGCCAATTAACACGCGCGATATTTCCAGCCTTTTCTCTGTCTTTTTCTTCAAAAGCTTTTAATATATCTTCATGTTCTTCAATAGAACGTTCTTTAAGAATAATGGTTTTATTATAGTATAACCGCATGACATGAGCCTGCAGCATGGATGCTGTATTTGAAATATAAGGATTCTGGGCAAGGTCGATAATGATATTGTGAAACTTCTCATCCTGCTTCAATGCTGAGAAGGTATCTCCCGCCATTAGAGCTTTGGCGAATTTATGATTGATGTCCCTGAGAATATTGATTGACTCCTGGCTGATCACAGGAGCTGCCAATTCTGCGGCAAGGGCCTGCAGTACGCCTAAAGGAGGCAGGATCTTGCTAATATCTTCCGGGTTAACTGACGTGACTTGAGTTCCCACACCAGGGAACATTTCTACAAATCCCTGAACATTCAGGAGCTGAAGCGCTTCCCTAATAGGGGTGCGGCTGACTCCTAATGCTTTAGCAAGGTCAGCATCATTCAATTTTTCCTTCGGTTGAAGTGTCCCGTCAATAATCCACTCCTGAATTTGAGAGAAGGCGCGATCTTTAGCGGATACACGGGTAGGTGATGAATAATTAGAGGGTATTGGCATAGCTGTGACCACCTTTTCATTTCTAGCAATTTGCAGCGAATTTATAGTTACTTCCAATATAATATATATTTAGTATATAGAAGTATCTTAATAAATTCAATATATCGCATGATTCGACAAAAAAATCACGCGATATATTGCATAAATATTTTGGATATGTTATCTTGAGTTATGCAATATATTACTAGTGTGAAAAAATAAAAATATTACCGCACTATAATTTCAGAAAATTTAAATTTGATAGACTGTTAGGTTTGAAATCATGTTGATAGGAGGAAATAACATGACGAACAAAATACCCTTCTCATTTATTGTGACAGTTGGTTTTATGCTATTTGCCTTGTTTTTCGGGGCAGGAAATTTAATTTTCCCTGCAATGCTGGGCCAAGCGGCAGGAACGAATGTATGGTCAGCTAACGCAGGCTTCATTATAACAGGTGTGGGATTGCCTCTGCTTGGCATTCTGGCTTTGGGTTTCTCGGGAAAAAGTGATTTGCAATCGCTCGCTAACCGTGTCAATCCATTATTCGGAATGGCTTTTACGGTAGCCCTTTACTTATCAATTGGTCCGCTATTTGCGATTCCAAGAACAGCTACAGTGTCATACGAAATCGGAATTAAACCTTTTCTATCGGAAGGAAGCGGTTCTGTTGGCTTAATTATATTTTCAGTTATTTTCTTCGGCGTTACAGCTTATTTTTCTTTAAATTCTTCAAAGATTGTAGATATTGTAGGAAAATATTTAACACCGATTCTATTAATTGTAATTGCTGTTTTGATCGGCGCTGCATTCATTAATCCAATGGGTGCATTCCAGGCTCCGACTGAAGCCTATATGAACGGTGCATTTTTTAAAGGGTTCCAGGAAGGCTATCTGACAATGGATGCCTTGGCAGCATTTGTCTTCGGTATTATTGTCGTAAATGCTGTAAAAGATAAAGGAGCTGCAACCAGGAAGGATATCATGGTATCCATTGCCAAAGCAGGTTTAATTGCTTCCGGTCTATTAGCAGTCATTTATACATCGCTTTCCTTTATTGGGGCGTCAAGTGTCAGCGGTCTGGGGGCGTTGGATAACGGCGGTGCTGTTCTATCAGGTGCGTCTGTGCATTATTTTGGCTCATTGGGTGCACTGCTTCTAAGTGTCATTGTGTTTGGCGCTTGTCTGACTACCAGCATCGGTCTGATTACAGCTTGCTCTTCATTTTTCAATAAACTGATGCCAAAAGTATCTTATAAAATGTTCGTCGTTGTTTTATCCATCTTCAGTGCGGTTTTTGCCAACTTTGGATTAAGCCAGCTGATCGCCATTTCCGTACCTGTATTGGTGGGAATCTATCCATTGGCGATTGCACTGATGGCTCTTACTTTTCTTCATCCGATCTTTAAAGGGAGGAAAGAAGTTTATCAGGGAAGCATGCTTTTCACCTTCGTGGTAAGTTTGTTTGATGGCTTGAACGCGGCAGGCATTACATTCGCGCCAATCAATGACCTTTTTAGTGCAATCCTCCCGTTATATGATGTTGGTTTAGGCTGGATTGTACCGTGCTTGGCAGGCGGTCTGATCGGTCTTGCCGCTGCAGTAATAAAGGGCGGAAGCCATTCACATTCTTCTGAAGTGAAGAAAGCTGCATAATGTGTGCAACCTCCAGTTTTCAGCTGGGGGTTTTATTGTGTGTTTAATAATTACGAACATTAAGTGGGAGTAATGGACTAAATGTTCGTTTTTAGATTGATTTTGTGAAGGATATTTGTTATATTAGCAACGTAATCTTATAAAAAACATCACTCGTATATGCTCGGTAATATGGTCTGAGCGTTTCTACCTGGTTCCCAAAGAATGAACCGGACTACGGGTTAAAGTATAGGAAACAGCTGTATTCTTTTTGCAGCGGCTTTAACTCTATGGTCTGGAAGGTAGAAAACATTCTGGTTTTTCAGGCCTTTTTCTATTACCAGGATTTCGGGTGAATCAGACAACAGGGGGAGAACGTACTATGAAAAAGAAATTAGCATCATTCGCTGCCATCGCAGTCATGTCTGTATCCATGCTTTCCGGGTGCACTTCAGCACCAAAGTTTGAAACAGAAGCAGAAGGGGCACAAAAACCGATTCTTATTCAAGGACCTATGCCGATCGAGGCGGAAAAATTTGCCCAGCGATTAGACAAGGTTAAAGTTGAAAAATCAGGGAATTTTGTTTTCTATAAAGGAAAATTGGACAAGTATCCAGTCATCGTTGCCAAGACAGGAAAGGGCATGGAAAATACAGCTGCCGCTACCGCGATTGCCATTGAAAAGTATGATCCCGCAGCAATCATCAATCAGGGAACATCCGGCGGCCATGACCCGAATTTGAATGTGTATGATATTGTATTAGGCGAAAGAACAGTCAATATTGGATCACTGAAAACGGGCCATTTGGAAGAAGGAGAAGGAATCGAACCAACCAATTGGATTCCGATGGACCTGATGGCTTCTGAAGGAAGTGCAGGGGAAGACCCTGATGCGGAAAAGATCCGTTACTTTGATGGTGATGAAAACCTGCTGGCTGCTGCCAATGCTGTAAAAGATAAGTACACCAAGGGCAAGGTAGTCGAAGGAACGATTGGTTCAGCAGACTTATGGAATAATGAAGTGGACCGCATCAACTGGTTCCACGAAAACTACAAAACATCGGTAGAAGAAATGGAAGGTGCCGCAGCAGCGCAGATTGCCGGAGCATATGATGTTCCATTCCTGGGCATTCGCGTCCTTTCCAATAACAAGACAAACGGGGGCAAGTACGATCCCAACACCGCTGCAGCAAATCAGGATTATGTGTATGAAGTTGTAAAGCAGTATATTAGAGAGATAAATGGAAAATAATTTAGATACAGAAGGCGGAAATCCGGGGTGCTGAGTCAGAACCTGGTGCAACTTCGGACACAAAAGGCGAGAAGCCGGGAGTTGGAGTCAGAATCTGGTCCAATTTCGGACACAAAAA
>NZ_NPDG01000104.1:0-9833 GCF_002272225.1 Bacillus sp. 7894-2 | reverse complement strand
CCTGGTGCAACTTCTGCCACAAAAAGCTAGAATCCAAGGATTAGAGTCAGAACCCGACCCAACTTCGGACACAAAAGGCGAGAATCCATTATTCTGAGTCAGAACCCAGGCACCGAGCCAATCAAAACCCGCCACCAAAATGATTTTGCAGAAAAAGAGTCTTCCCCAAACGGGAAGACTCTTTTTTAAGCTTCTAACCAGCTCTGCGACCATTTTTCTATTTCTTTCATTAACGGCTCCATGGCAAGGCCTTTTTCTGTTAAGGAATATTCAATTCTTACAGGAGTTTCAGGGAAGACATTGCGTTTGACGACTCCCTCATTTTCCAGGTCCTTTAGCCGGTCTGAAAGAACTTTGCCGCTTATCCCGATAGAGGATTCGATGCTGCAGAAACGCTGTGGGCCGTTAAGTAATTGATAGATGATCAATCCGGTCCAGCGCTGGCTCAGTATGCCAATGGCTTTTTCAAATCTTGGACAAATTAGTGATTTCTCCATCCGTATCACTCCTTGTTTAATATTATAATCATAAACCAAAAATAATTAAATAACTAATAATAAAATAATTACTTGACGATACTAAATATAAATAATATACTAACTTACATAAAGTAAGTAACTAACCAAGGAGGAACAAACATGAACAAAAACGAATTAGGCCATTTCATTCTGCGAGCAATCTTAGGATTAATTTTCTTTATCCACGGATTATCAAAATTTCAGGGAGGCATCAGCAATACAGCCGGTTTCTTCGAAAGTATCGGCATTCCAGGCTTTATGGCTTATATTGTTGCCGTAATCGAGCTGGCAGGAGGCATAGCGCTTATACTAGGGATCGGCACAAAGATTGTTTCCGTATTATTTGCTGTCATCATGCTTGGAGCGATCTTTACTGCTAAGCTTTCTCTGGGCCTCTTGGGAAATGGTCAAATGGCCGGCTATGAATTAGATTTAATATTGCTTGCTGCATCGATTTATTTTGTTTTAGCGAAGGATTCACCACTGTCACTTGAGAACAAATTAACACAGTCAAAAGCAAATTAATGGGAGGAGAAATTTACATGAACTTTCATCAAAAACCGATAACCTTTGTTGCGCAGGTCGATATAAAAGTTCAGGATCTGCAGAGATCCCTGGCTTTCTACAAAGACATAATCGGATTTAAAGTGTTATCAAAAACAGATAGAACTGCCGAGCTGACTGCTGATGGCAAAACGGCATTGCTTACGATCGAACAGCCGGAAAACGCTGAACCCAAGATGGGAAGAACAACTGGTTTGTACCATTTTGCTCTGCTGCTGCCAAAGCGCTCCGATTTGGCTAAAATAGTGCGTCATTTCGCCGGGATCGGGCTGCAGTTTGGGTCATCCGACCATCTTGTCAGTGAAGCACTTTACTTATCTGATCCAGATGGCAATGGCATAGAAATTTACATTGACCGCAGTCCTTCCGATTGGACATGGAAAAACGGGGAAGTTGTTATGACCGTCGATCCTCTGGACTTTCCTGACTTACTGTCAATTGGGCAGCAGCAGTCCTGGAAGGGCTTGCCCGAAGGTACGGTCATGGGGCATATTCATTTACATGTGGCTGAACTGGCGAATACTGAAAAATTTTATACGGAGGGACTGGGATTTGAAGCGGTCTGCCGATATGGAACACAGGCATTATTCATTTCAAGCGGAAAATACCATCATCATATTGGTTTGAATACATGGAACGGAGTAGGAGCTCCGCAGCCTTCAGAGAATAGTGCTGGACTTCAATCCTTCAAGCTTATTTTTGAAAATGAAGCAGCTATCGGCCAGGTAGTGGAAAATTTAAAAAAGCTTGGCGCGGCTGCAGCAGTTGAAAATAATCAGGTGATTACGGAAGACCCTTCAGGGAATCGAATTATTTTAGGAGTTTAAATTATCATCAGGTGGTGTGAGACATGGGTTTTTTTAATCAATTATTTGGGAGAAAATCTAAGGAGGAACAAACAATGAGCGAGAAATTAAACATTGGAATTATCTTAGGAAGCACACGTCAGGGGAGAGTTAGCCCTCAGGTTGGTTCATGGGTAAAAGAAATTGCCGATAAACGCGGGGATGCCAATTATGAGATTGTAGATATAGGTGAATTCAAATTGCCATTCTTAGGTGAAGGGGATTCGCCAGGAATTGCTGCATGGAATGAGAAGCTTAATAGTCTGGATGGATTCATATTCATCGTTCAGGAATACAACCACAGTATTACGGGGGCATTAAAAAATGCACTTGATCTGGCTCGGGAACCTTGGAACAATAAAGCTGCAGGAATTGTAAGCTATGGGTCAACCGGCGGGGCGAGAGCTGCTGAACATCTGCGCGGAATCATGGGTGAATTAATGATCGCTGATGTTCGCGTGCATCCAACATTGTCTTTATTTACTGATTTTGAAAATGGCACAGTATTTAAACCTCAAGATCTCCATCTCGATAATGTGAACGCAATGATTGACCAGGTTATATCCTGGAGCGGTGCATTAAAAACCATTAGATAAACGTTAAGCAGAACCCTAGAGGTTCTGCTTTTTTAATCTTATTCTGAATAGTGGTTTTTAGGGTGGACTAAAAGGAAATAATTATACAAAACAAAGACAAGGGGGTGGTCCTGTTGTGGAATGCTGCATTTTGGGGTGCGGTTTCAGGGTCAGCGGTCCTGCTCGGGGCATTGGCAGCGATGTTTCTGCCCATCCGGAAAAAAATAATCGGTTATATTATGGCATTCGGTACAGGTGTCCTGATTGGTGCAGCTTCATTTGAGCTTCTTGGGGAGTCTGTCCACAACGCCGGTTTATTGCCGACCGGTATTGGATTTATGGCCGGTGCCGTCACCTTTACCCTCTTCGATATAATGATTTCCAAAAAAGGGGCCCAGCACAGGAAAAGGTCCGGCCATAAAGCAGTAGCCAGCAGCGGAATTGTGCTTTTCGCGGGAACCATTATGGATGCCATACCAGAATCCATCATGATTGGAACAAGCCTGCTTGAAGCCGATTCGGTCAGCTTTCTTTTGGTCACCGCCATTTTTATCAGCAACTTTCCTGAAGGGCTTTCAAGTACTTCAGGTATGAAAAAAAGCGGCTACTCCAAAAAGAAAATCATTCTCCTTTGGAGTTCGGTATTTGTCATTTCGGGAATGGCTTCAATGGCCGGGTACATATTTTTGGATGGAGCAACAGAAGATGTGCTGTCAGGGATTGCAGGATTTGCAGGAGGAGCGATTATTGCCATGGTTGCATCCACCATGATGCCTGAAGCCTTTGAGGACAGCGGTCCGGTGACCGGATTTATTGCAGCGCTCGGCTTGCTGGCTTCATTGGTCCTGGATTATTTTTCATAACATCTTTCCGAAAAATCATGAATGTTTGGCACCTCATGTGGAAAAGGCAAAGCAGGGGGTGTTACTCATGAAAATTAAAAATATTGTTAGGGAACAGCAGGAGGATGTGCATATTGAGATCGGCAGCTACAAAATGGTCATCGAGAAGCGGTATCAGGCTATTTCATTTGTAAATGACATGCTCCTGGGTGTACTTTATTTAATTGGAAGTATACTATTTTTGACAGATGTCAGCCAGACGGTTTCCATCTCGTTTTTCCTTGCGGGAAGTATCATGATGATCATCCGGGCAGGCTTAAATTTATTGAAGGATCTTCATATTAATAAGATATCGCAAAAGTAAAACGGGTTTTGCAGAAGGTCAAAACGGCAATACTAGCGACATGGTTAAAAATATATTTATTTTTAAAGGAGAATCGAGATGGCTGAAGAAACAGATAAGGTAAGCAGTGGAAAGAAAGCGGATATTGGCGATACTATTAGTATCATTAGCGGTTCGGAAAAAGGGAAAAAAGGCAGAGTAGTTGTGGTACGGGATAACTCAGTCATTGTGGAGCTTGGGATCAATCCGAAAAAGGATGAGCCCATCAAAACGGTGATCAGCCATAAGCGCTACAAAGTCGTTAAATAAGGAGGAGGTGCAGGAATGAAACCTGAGTCGAAACAGAGCTCTGCCTCCATACCTCCTGATGTCCGGGAAAAAATTATTAGGTCAGACAGGGATGAAAAAGCCAAGCGGCAGACAAAACGGCCGCAGTAATAGGATTTCCATGATAGACGAAAATGCTGTCATGGATTTTTTACTTTTTAGGAATTAGTAAAATCGCGATAAGTTTATAACTTTGTGGATGAATTTATCTACGTCTAGCTTCAGCGCCTACCCCCTCGAGGTGTCGGGGGTGAGCAAGGCGCTTGTGCTTTGTTCTTGAATGGGGGAGTGTAAATGCTGATTGGACATATAAGAGAGATTGTCCGCTATCCGGTGAAAAGCTTTCATGGGGAAAGCGTGAATAAAACGAATGTAATGAATTATGGACTGTATGGGGATCGCAGTCATGCCTATCTGGATAAGTCCAGGCCAGGCAAATACTTGACGATTACTCAGTTTCCGGAAATGGTGCGGTATAAAGCTGAGTTTAGAGGTGAGGAGGATTTAAATAAATTCCCACCTGTTAGAATTACAGCCCCGGACGGAAAACAGGTCCCCTGGGATGATGGACAACTGATTAAAGAAATAGAAGAACATTCTTTTGCAGAAATTACTCCTGTGCAATATCGTCCTATACATGTTCCAGAAGGAGCAGTAGAAGAAAATATTTTAGTAGTGACGGATGCATCCCTGAAAAAAATGAAAGAGCTTTGGGGAAAAGAGAAGCTGGACTTCCAGCGGTTTCGTCCGAATCTGGTGCTTTCCCTGGTAAAAGATGAACCTTTTATGGAGGATCAGTGGTTTGAAAAGACGATGAAAATTGGCAATGTGGAGCTGAAAGTGAAGCGGCATTGCGAACGGTGCATGATTATTACAGTCGATCCTGAAAGCGGGGAAAGGGACCCAAGCCTTCATAAAAAGGTGATCAGTGAAAGGAATAATCACTTCGGAGTTTATGCCGCCGTCCTGAAAACAGGTGAGATCGCAGCAGGGGATAAGGTTTACCTTTTTGAGTGAGAACATGTAAACTAGAAGCAAATGTTTCCGGGAGTGAAAAGATGTTTCAGGCTATTATTTTATTTATATTGGCCGGTTTAGCCGAAATTGGCGGAGGGTATTTGATCTGGCAATGGATACGCGAAGGAAAGCCTCTTTCATGGGGAATCGCGGGTGGATTGATTCTTGCATTATACGGTATTATTGCCGCATTCCAGGCCTTCCCGTCTTTTGGAAGGGTGTATGCTGCATATGGAGGTGTGTTTATCGTTCTGTCCATTTTATGGGGATGGGGCATCGATAAAAAGGCACCTGACTTTTATGATTGGCTTGGCGCCGGGATATGTCTTATAGGGGCGTCTGTAATTCTGTTTGCACCTCGACATTAAGATTGGCCCAGTTGATGAACTGGGCTATTTCTTATGCACTATGACTTAAACCCTTTCCTTTTTTCTGCATCCCTGCAGCAAAAATGAGGACGACAATGGTTGCAGATATTAAGGTTCCATGGAAAACCCAGACCATTTTAGCCAGCGATAAAACTTCCAGTACAAGAGGCGCGGCAACAAATCCGAGGGCAAAGCCCAATGATTTTAAAAGCATGCCGACTCCAAAAATTCTACCTCTGATGTGGTTGTCTGTCTTTTGCAGGATGGTGGCATGCAGAGTCGTGAAGCACGCATCGAAAATACCGGTTAAAAAGGCAAACGGCAGAATGACCGCTAGGCCAGTATTGGACAGGAAGGTGATAAATCCTGCGGACATTAGCATGGCTGCTGTAAAGCAGGCAAAATAAAGGCGGTTCCCCTGGAGGCTTTTTAATCTTGGCAGAATGATGGTGGCGAGGACCGACCCGATTCCCCATACACCCCAGATTAGCCCATAATAAAAGCTTTGTTTGCTGCTGTCGATCTCTTCTGCCAGCAGCGGTATCCCTAAATTATGCGAAGCTCCTGCAAATGCCCCGATAAGGAAGACGATATTGACAAGCAGCAGCATTGGTTTAAGCAGGATAAATGAATAAACTTCCTTCAAATCCCGTCCAATGCCGGCGAGCTTTTCTTTAAAGCCGCTGCTGATTCCCTCCTTCAAGGCTGGCTCAGAGGTTTGCCACTTCATTCTTACCAAAACAAGTGCCGAAATGACGTAGGTTGCGGCATCAAGGATTAAAGTGACCTCATAGCCAAGGTAATCAGTGATGACTCCAGCACCGATAAAGCCAAATACCAGACTGACAGATGTTAATCTAGATATTAATGCATTTGTCTCCAGCACTTTATCCTGCCCAAAAATCTGCGGAATTTCGGCGCTGTAGCTTACCGCAAAAAAGCTGGAGGTCAAACCAATAAAGAAGCAGACAATGAGAATCA
The DNA here is from genome assembly GCF_002272225.1 of Bacillus sp. 7894-2. NCBI lineage: Bacteria > Bacillati > Bacillota > Bacilli > Caryophanales > Bacillaceae > Bacillus > Bacillus sp. 7894-2. The sequence continues at coordinate 3,453 of NZ_NPDG01000104.1, read as the reverse complement.
TGATGGGATTCGGAAACGGAATTAAGCATAGAATGATAACGGCCCGGAAAACATCCGTCCAAATCATAATTTTCCGCCTGTCATACCGGTCGGCGAGAACCCCTGAGAAAAGGCTGGATAAGACGCCGCCGAGTGTCCTGAAGGCCATTGTGGCAGCAAGCCAGGCAGAGCTTCCGGTGGCAACATACATGAGCACATTAATGGCAATCAAGTCCATGAAGGTACCCAGATCAGAAAAGGCTTTTACATACAGAAAAATTTTGCGGTTCATGTGTGTCTCCCTGGTTTTCAAAAATGGTTTCTGTTTTATTTTAAAGATTTTGAATTTAATTCGCAATACGAAATTTCAGAATAATGCTACAAAGGATTTGAAAAAACTCTGTAGAATTAGTAAGAATGCAAGAATTCAAGTGATGATGGAAGGAGACTGTCGATGGCTGCTCCAGTTATAAAAACAGACAGATTAATTCTAAGAAAAATGAGAAGAACTGATTTGCCCCATCTGATGGAAATCTTTTCTGACCCGGAGGCCATGAGGTTTTATCGCTCCACAAAAACAATAGAGCAGGCTGAAGATTGGATCAGCTGGACGCTGCGTAATTATCGGACTTATGGTGTTGGCCTTTGGATTGTGGAGGAGAAAGCTTCAGGCAGGTTTTTGGGGCAATGCGGGATTACTCCGCAGGATACAGGCGGGGTTACGGAAATGGAGATCGGCTACTTGTTTGCCAGGCGTGAATGGGGAAAAGGCTATGCCACGGAAGCGGCACTAGCCTGTAAAGAGTATGGGTTCACCAGCTTAAACTACAGTAAGCTGGTTTCCATTATCAATGTCCATAATCTTGCATCAATCCGTGTTGCAGAGAAGGCAGGCATGAAAAAGGAAAAGACCTTACATAGAGCGGGAAATAAGATGTATGTATACTCGATTTCCAAACGTTAAAAGATGTTTTTATAATGTTCATTAAACACCTTGAAAAGTCTTTCATCTCCACCTCGGTCAGGATGGAGGGCTTTCAATAGTTTTTTGAATTCTTTTCGGACTATTTGCAGATCTTCATCAGGCTTCAGGTCCAAAAGCTTTGCCGGCTTAATTTCTTCATCGGCAATCAGTTTTTGTGCCTGAATCATTTTCTTCAATGATTTCACTTTTGATTCCTCTATTTGGACCCTGGTATTCAGGATCTCGATTTGCCCTTTCAGGTCTTTTACTTGAAGCAGGACTCCTTCAAGCTTTTGGCGATACAGCACTTCTTTTTCCCGGATGATGAAATCAGCGAGATCCTTCATCTTTATTGAGTAGCTGACTTGCCTCCTCGCGCTGCGTTCCGCTTTTATTTTTCCTTCATTGATCCAGCGCTCAACGTCATCACTATTCGCCTTTATTCCAGATTTTTGCAATTGCGCTACAGCATCAGTAATGTTCATTTTTCTTGCTCGCTCTCTATAAAATCTATTCAGCAGTCAAAATAATCATATCACTGATCACTTTCAGAAAAATGACAGGAGAATGACATAGTATTAAAGTTTATTTACATGAGTGTTTCTGCTAAATGAAAAGGAATCACCCATATATAGGTGATTCCTTTGCTGCACTCTACTTTATGGGGCGCTCAAGCGTAAGGATTTCATCCTCCATTGAAGCATATTGCTGTTCCACCACATGCTTTACATCAGCGATTGCTGCATTGTAGAAATGCGGCGCCAAAGACTCCTTAACAAAATCCAGTACTCTTTCTGCAGCGAACTCAGATAGATCCTCATCTCTCTCCTCGGAAAAGTAAATCTGGATATCCTCTATCATCTTTTGCTGCTGCTCTTTTGTTATTTTAATAAACACAGCATGTCTTCCTTTCGGGTTGGGATACATGATACTATACACGGAAATTTCATAAAATGGGAGGGTGGGATTTTGGCGGTTATGCCTCATCCCCGTAGACATCAAATAAAGAGCTGTAGTAATCTTTTACATGAGTGTTCCTATTTGCCCTCTTTTTCGGATAGAGGGAAATAGGAATAGATGACAGGGCAAGAATAGAGCTGCATAATAAAACCAGATAAAATATTCCTGATAGAATGAACATGAAGGAAACCTCCTTTAGTTGTTAAAAAAAGCTTAATGTATGAAACGCATTTCATAGCAAGAAAAAACGTGAAAAAAACAGGTGGGTTTATGGCAAATATTAAAGATATCGCTAAAAGGGCAGGAGTGTCGGTTACAACTGTTTCGAGGGTGCTCAATCATCATCCCTATGTGAGGGAGGATAAGCGGGAAGCGGTCCTGCAGGCGATGGAGGAATTCAATTATCAGCGGAATATCAATGCTGTTCATTTGAGCAAAGGGGAAACCCTTCTGATTGGAGTGGTTGTTCCTTTTACCAATAATCCTTATTTTGGTCTGCTGGTAGAAGGGATTGCCAATGAAGCCATGAAAAACAACTATAAACTGGTTCTTTTTCAGACCAATTACGAGGAAGAAAGGGAAATTGAAGCTCTGAAAATGCTGCAGCATAAGCAAATTGATTCCTTAATCATTTGTTCAAGAATCTGCGGCTGGGAGGTCATTAACCAGTTTACCGAGTATGGTCCCATTGTCCTCTGTGAAGATGCAAGGAATCAGAATGTGTCCTCAACTTTTATCGATCATTATATGACGTTCACTAATGCTTTAGAGTATTTACATAATAAAGGGCATCAGAAAATCGGGTATTGCATTGGAAGAAAATCCGGCGCCAACAGCAGGCAGCGCGGAAAAGCCTACTCAGATTTTGTAAGGCGGATTGGAGAGTCGTATAATGAAGAAAATATTTTTTATGAGTGTCTGAATTTTGAGCATGGCGAAGAAGTGATTCAGCGGTTATTGAACTTAGATCATCCTCCGACAGCACTGCTGGTAACAAGTGATTTTGCTGCTGCCGGAATCGTCACATCCTGCAGGGAAAAAGGGATTCGAATCCCTGAGGATCTAGCGATTATGGGATTTGATAACCAGCCGATCGCCAAAATCATGCACATCACCACACTTGAAATCCCGCTTGTTCAAATGGGGAAAAAGCTGATGCTTCAAGCGATTGATAGGGAAAGCCGTACTCATGAAGAGATAACGGTGAACCTGATTGAGCGTCAAACTGTTTAGGATGGCGGGCGCTGGTGTTGGGCGGAGAACCAGGAGCGGCTTCGGACAGAGAAAGCAGAAGTCACGGTGTTTGAGTCAGAACCTGGCCCAACTTCGGACACAGAAAGCAAAAATCACCGTGTTTGAGTCAGAACCGAGCCCAACTTCGGACACAGAAAGCCGAAATCCCGGTGTTTGAGTCAGAACCCAGCCCAGCTTCGGACACAGAAAGCAGAAATCCCGGTGATTGAGTCAGAACCTGCCCCAACTTCGGACACAGAAAGCAGAAAACGGAGTGTTTGAGTCAGAACCTGCCCCAAATTCGGACACAGAAAGCC
>NZ_NPDG01000103.1:0-33007 GCF_002272225.1 Bacillus sp. 7894-2 | reverse complement strand
TGGCCCAGCTTCGGACACAGAAAGCAGAAAACACGGTGATTGAGTCAGAACCTGGCCCAACTTCGGACACAAAAAACAGAAAACGCAGTGTTTGAGTCAGAACCGAGCCTCGACTATACAGCTAAAGAAAGCCACGACAGAATATTTTTTCCTACCCCGCAAATACTAACAAAAAAATATGGGGCTGATGTTATATGGGGTTCGTACTTTTGGTTTTTCTGGCCTGGCTGGTGCTTTTGCTGTTTACTTCGATGAATAAGAAACTGACGTTTATTGAAAATACCTTTGTTTATCTGTCGGCGATGGTCATTCATATTAATTATACGTGGATTGTTTATGAAGAACTGAATATGGCGGATATTTCCCAGCAGATCTTAGATAATTCCGGCTTTTTAATACATAGGAGCATAACGCTTCCAATCACATTAGCGATCACATTAAATTTAGTAAGGACAGCTCCTTCGCTGGGTTCAAAGTTAATTAAAGTGGCGGTTTCCGTTGCTTTCCTTGTTTCCGCTGTGATGATTGCCAGGTATTTTGGAATTGTGGATTATAAAAAATGGAATATTGGCTATGAAATCATCTATTTATTCCTCCTGCATTTAGTGGTTCAATTTTTACTGAATTATTTTGGACAGCTTAAAACAAGAGGGGTGAATGAAGCATGAAATTGTGGAAGGAATTTGGCAACAACGAGCTTTATCTTTTGCTTATGATTGCTGCTGCCTACCTTGTTTACTTTCTCCTTATCAGAAGGCCGGACAGGCTCGTGAAGCAGATCAGAGTGCTGAGTTTGCTTTGGGGCATTGCTATCGGGATCCTTTATGATTTTACAATAGGCGGAGGCAGAACCGATTTTTATAAGATTAATGATCTAAATAATTATGAAGTGACAGATATTTTTTACTATATCTTATTTGCACCATTTGGCTACTTCTTTTTTTACCTCTATGAAAAACTGAACATCAGCAAAAAAACGTTCATTATTTATGTATTGGTATGGGCATTATTTGGTGTTTTTTTTCAATGGGTTTTAACGGCGGCAGATATTATTACCCTGCAAAAAGGGTATAAGCTCATTCATTCTTTCCCAATCTTTTTGCTGACTCAGACACTGACAGGTGTTTATATTCAGGTGCTCAAATCAAAGGAATCACTTACAGCAGCTAAATAGGCCGCAATGTTTTCATGAAACCTTTTCCTGCTTCCGGGCGTATGACTTTTTAAAAGAAACGGAAAGGAGAATGAATATGAAAGCAGAAATATGTCCAAAGTGCGGATCAAATGAGCTGGGGAAAGGAAAGCATTCAGGTTATGGGGGAATGTTTCCTGTGGATAAGATGAGTCTCGGTTCTGATATTGAATACGTTATTTGCACCAGCTGCGGTTTTATCATTGAAGGGTATGTGAAAAAGCCTGAGAAGTTTAAAAATAGAATGTAGGAGCATCATGAAAAAATTTAAGTTAAAGAATCATTTTAAAGGATTAAAAAAGGGTACGCACTTTTACTTGATTGCGGAATCTGAATTTATTGGCATTAAAGAATATGTACTGCGGACAAAAGATTTATCGTATCGGATCTCCATTAATGAGGCCGAGCTGAAGAGGAATTTTATTTTCATACCCAAAGAGTAAAAAAGAATGCTCAGAGCATGCCGCCCGGAGCATTCTTAAACATTTTGTCACCAAATATCCCCGCGTTCTTTCTTCAGAGCCTTCATTTTTTCAACCCATTCGTCTACTCTCTGTTTAATTTCAGCACTTTCCGTTTCAGCTGTATTCCGGTTTTTTTCATGAAGTTTCATATACAGATCCTTCATTTGGCCGCTGCGTTCATAGCCCCATTCACGGAGTTCGGATCGCTGCTCATCCGTGATCCAGCCGTTATCTCCCATAATGGTGACGGCATCCAGGATTCGATGTGCTTCACGCCTGCCGACTGTAAATAATTGGCGGGGATAAACTTCACCGATTTTATACTCATCTATCATCTCCCATGGGCTGGGTGCCATTGTAAAAGCCCATGCGAGATCGCCGGCAGACGGAAGCCACTCATATTGAATGGTGTCTTTCAGATCGTCGGGATTGTCTGCTTTAAAGTACTCCCCGTTGCCGGCTTCGGCTACTGCTTTTAATTGATCTTCAGCCTTGCCGTCTACATCAAACCCAATGATATTTACAGTATTACTGCTGTTGTTTTTCACAAGGTTCTTGCTGGCCTGGACGGGGTCGCCGTTACATGTTTCGGCTCCGTCACTGACAATATAGATCGTGGTGGATCCGTCATAGCCGCTGCTCATTTCTGCTGCTTTTTGAATGGCTCCGGCAAGGGGCGTCCAACCTTTGCTTTCAAATGAATCAACAGCTTCGTGAAATTCCTTCTTGGAGTATTTGCTCATCGGATAAACTTCCTCCACACCAGAGCAGGAAATTTCTTTATCCGCGTCTGCCTCTGAGCCTTTATGACCGTATACCACAAGCGATACATCACTGCTTTGGCCAATCGTCTGGGCGAAACTCTTAACTGCACTTTTGGCAATATCCATTTTCACCTTACCGTCTGCCTGCTGCAGCATGCTTGAACTGGCATCCAGAAGAATAATCGCCTGTTCTGCTGCCTTTTTTTCTTCTTCTGCCTGTACTGACTTGGTGGGATCCGGCAGGTAAGGTTCTTCAAAATTCGGCTGGTAGGCATTGGACTTTTCAATGATGTCTTTATAATGTGGACTCGCCAGCAGGGAAATTAGCCCTTTTTTAATAGAGTCTGTATCTTTGGCTTCCTTCGTCAGTTCTTCCAGTTTGGGAGTCATCTCCCGTAATAGTTCAGGATCCGTTACCGGTGAAACATCAATGGGTTCAATGTTTTTTTCGTATGTAAGGTCATCCATTAATGTTCCAGGCGGCAAATTTAACAGGGTTTCTTCAGAGACCTCTAAACTAATATTCTTGGACTCTGCTAAAATGCTTTCCTGCTTTTCTTCTTTCTTTTGCTCTTCTTTAACAGGTGAATCAGCAGCTGTTTTCTCTTTGTCATTACTGCAGGCGGAAAGAATCAATCCGGCAGACAGCAGCCATAGACCATATCGTTTCACAGAAATTCTCCTCTTTGTTTATTGTTTACCAATTATAGAGTGTAACATGGATAAAGCTGTAATTTCCAGAAGATAGGATTTTTTTCAGCAATTTGGTATAGTTGAAGGTAGTTATCATGCAGAGGAGGCAGTCCCTTGGAAAAAGCATTTCCGATTCTTGAAACAGAAAGATTAATTTTAAGAGAAGCAACCGAAGAAGATGCAAAAGATATGTTTGTATACCTGTCAGATCAGCTGGTTGTGAAGCATATGGGAATCTCAGCCTGTGAAACGCCCGAAGAGGTGCTTGGAGAAATAGAATGGTATAAATCCATTTATAAAAATGGCACAGGCATTCGCTGGGGCATCACCTTAAAGGATTCAGGGAAGGTCATAGGGAGCTGCGGATTCCTGAATAGGAATCCGAAACATCACCGAAGTGAAGTCGGATATGAACTAAGCAGGGAGCAGTGGGGAAAAGGAATAGCGAATGAAGCCCTTGAGAGGGTGTTGAAATTCGGATTTGAAGACCTTGGGCTTGAAAGGATAGAAGCCTTGATCGAGCCAAAAAACCTCTCATCGCAGAAGCTGGTTGAAAGGCAAGGCTTTACGAGAGAAGGACTGCTTAGGCATTATGAATATACCAATGGGAAATTTGATGATTTGTATATGTACTCCATTTTAAAAGGGGATTTATGAATACTCCCGCCACTTAATTTACTAATGTAAATTTGAAGTGGGGGTACTCCAGACGGTGTTGATAGATCGATACATACCAGGAGGATATTTTCATGAACTACAATGGCCGTACCTTTGTTTCTGTGCAAAATACTGCTAATGGTGAAGTCTCATCAAAGACCTTTTTTCATTATAAGCAGGAAGGGAATATCATTTCTGCTGCTTATGGCGGGGGAGAAATCATTCAGGGGACGCTGATTGGTATTGCCAATGAAAACGGATGTTTGGAATTCAGATATAACCATGTGAATAACAAAAATCAGCTGCGCAGCGGAAAATGTCTCTCCACTCCTGAAATATTGGCGGACGGCCGCATCAGGCTGCATGAAAAATGGCAATGGCAGGAAGATGAAGGAACTGAAGGACAGTCGATTATCGAGGAAGTAAAAGATTAAGGGTGCCAGCCGGAGGGGATTATCCCTCCGCATGCAACTTTAAGCTCTGCCGGCTTCTTTTTGTTTTTTCTTTCGTTAAGGTGAAGAAGAAAACGATGAGAAGGGGTTTTCTTCTTCCATGCGAATCACTGAGCGGTCCGACAATAACCTGTCCAGCCGCAAGTCCAATCAAACAGGCGGTCAGGCTCATCTGAACAAGTGAAGCACGGGCACCGAAATCATCAGCGATATCTGGAAAGCCCGGCAAATACATATCAATATTGAATGGCCCCAATATGCCAAGCATGATGAGAAGGAAAGCCAGCGCAAGCCGCTCTTTTCCAGTCGGATTGTGAATCATGTTAAACACCTTACTTTCTATGAAACTGCTATCTTTTACATAAATATCGCTAGTATACGCGAGGAAAAAGGGGATGTCCAGCTGGGAATGCTGTAAATAAAAAAATCCATGGCCATCTAGCCACAGATCCTTTCATTAGCAATTGCAGATCATCAATACATTGCCATCCGGGTCCTGAAAATTGAAATAAGCAAAATCTCCAATACGTTCAATTTCTCTCACAATCGTGGTACCCTGATTTTTAACAAAAGCGTAGGCCTCATCGATATCCTGGGCAAAGAAATTAAATAAAACGTGACCGGAAGGAGTCCATTTGAAGGATGGATCAAAGGTGTGGTCATCCAGTGTAAGTCCTGTTTGAGAGGTGACCGGAATGTTGTATACCGGCGATTCCACATCATCCGTATTAAAAGGCAGTCCAAGCAGGCTGCTATACCATTCAGCCGACTTTTTCAGGTCCTTGACATGAATAAACACATTGTTCACTTTACCTGCGATCGGGGAAGCAATTGAATTCATATACTCACCGCTTTCATTGTGATTATTTTACATATTCTGCACATACGGGAAAATCCCTTTACCCCTTTTAGAATAATTTGTGAATAGGATGAAATTAAAATATATGTCGAATTATACCCCCATAACATACAGATTCTTATTCGTATTCTATGAATATAGTTAATAACTAGTCATGAGGAGAATATTATGAAATCACCAGCTAAGGGAGCCCTTGTCATGGTAATAGCGGGGGCTATAACTTTTTCTGCTGCCAATGGCATTTTGAAAGCAACGGAACTTTTTTCAGCGGAAAATTCATCTGTTTTAACAGGTATTCAAAAGAAATCTGAAGCATACATACAACTTGACAAAAAGGCTGAATCAAAAACAGTGGCTGTAAAAAATAAGCTGAAACAAAAAACGGAGGAAAATACTCTTGTTTCTGCAGAATCCCCAAAAAAGGGAGAGAGCAATAAGGCAATTCCTGCTGTGCAAACGGATACCGAATTATCGAGCCGGAAACCTGCAGCAAAACCAGTGGTTAAAACGGAATCTGTACCGGCCAAAGAGCCTTCAGTTCCGGAGCCTGCTTCTGCGCCTTCAGGAAATAAGACAACAAGTGAACCCGTAAAACCTGTAACCAGCCCAAAAGATTCCCAGGCACCAGCATCAGGCACGGGAGGGAATAGTACAGCAAGTCCTGCTGAAAAAGTTCTCAACCATGGACAGCAGGTTTCTCAGGCTGCTAAAGAAAAAGCTGAGATCAGAAGGGCGGACAAAGGAAATGAAAATAAAGAAAGCAATGGGAAGAATTCATAGACTTCCTGGATCATGAAAGAATCAAAAGGCCTCTCCCGTTATTGGGAAAGGCCTTTTAGTTTAAAGCGGATGATCTTGTGTCACACTGCCTTTGCGTTTTAGTTTATTCCAGCCGACAGTTACTCCTTTAATGGCGGAGAAAATCGATTTTACCACCACATAGGTCATCAGCTGTTTATATAAAATTCGCTGTAAAAACAATGAGGCAAGTGGTTTAGGGCTTTCTTTCTCCAGCCTGAACGCATATAAGGAGGTAAAGAAATCCATCAGGTAAAATAGAACAAATCCAATGGCTGCTTTTTCAGGCTTTGTGCTGAAAAGGGCTAAGATAAACAACAGATCGGCAATGGGTGAAATCGTCTGATAAACATATTGAAAGAGCCACATGTTTGGAAGGGCTACATATCCCAATGACTGATGTTTCCTGTTAAATAATGCCTCCCTATGTTTCCAAAGACATTGAAGAGTCCCATATACCCAACGGTAGCGCTGCTTTGCCAGGCTTTTAATATCTTCCGGCACTTCCGTAAAAGCATAGGCCTTTTCTTCGAATTCAATTTTCTTTCCATTGCGCAATAGGGCAAGCGTGATATCCGTATCCTCTGCAAGTGTATCCTCGCTAAAGTATCCTGCTTCTTCAACCGCAGACTTTTTCCATGCACCGATTGCACCTGGTACTACAGTAATACAGTTGAGAGCGGCAAAGGCTCTTCTTTCGAGGTTAAAGCCTGTCACATATTCAATATGCTGCCAGTTCGTAAGGAGATTCCCTTTATTTCCAACCTTGACATTACCTGACACAGCAGCCACCTGTTCATCTTTAAAATGGCTGACAAGCAGTGAAATAGCATTTTCAGCGATAAGCGTATCGGCATCTAAAGCAACCACAATTTCCCCCTTAGATTCCTTGAATCCAAGGTTTACAGCTGAAGATTTTCCGCCATTGGCTTTTTTAATTAATCTGATGCGGGGATTGTCTGCAAAAGCTTCCTCAACGGCACGGGCCGTCTGATCCTTTGAGCCATCATCAATAACCAGTATTTCAAAAGCAGAATAGTCACTCGTTAAAATAGAATTTATAGTTTTGCAGATGACCTTTTCTTCATTATAAGCAGCAATGACCACACTGACATATGGAGTAAATTCAGAGTCAACCTTTGTCTCTTTATACCTCTTTACCTGTTTCCTGGACAGGAATACAAGAAAAATAAGACGCGAAATTCCTAAAAGGATGGCTGAATAAAACAAAAAGCTGATGCTGGTGTTCCAATTTTTAAGGATTTTAAAAACGGCATTATCATATACAGAATAAGGGTTTTCCTTATCAGCAAAAGGCATGATCTCACTGTCACTTTTCCCAATTAAGCCGGCAGCAGTTGAAAATGTATAGCCGCGGCTTTTAAGTGTTTCAATAATAATCGGAAGGGCCTCAACTGTTTTGGAGCGGTCACCCCCGGCATCATGAAGCAAAATGACATTCCCTTCTGACAGCTGATCCAATGTTTGATTTACAAGATCATCAGCTGTGGCTCCCTGCCAATCTCCAGAGTCAATGGATTGGCCGACCATGGTATAGCCAAGGTTCTGGGCTTCCATTATAGGAAGCTGCTCATTCCTTGTGGCCAGTTCCGTATCTGCAATGTATGGAGGCCGGAAAAGAGTCATGGAACGGCCGGTTATGCCTTGAATTAAGCGTTGTGTTGCATTCAATTCCATCCTCAAACGGGAAGGTGTAATGGATGTAATATCTGGATGTGTAAAGGTATGGTTTCCAATTTCATGCCCCTCATCATAAATTCTTTTAACAAGCTGAGGATGCATGAGCGCATTTTCTCCTACGACAAAAAAAGTGCCTTTCACCTGGTACCTGTTCAATATATCAAGTATTTCCGGAGTGTAGTCTGGATCAGGACCGTCATCAAACGTGAGGACGACTTCTTTTTTACTTGAATTTCCATGGCGGATTACTTCAAAAGGCTTCGGATATTTGACATAGGATTCCTTTTTGATCATTCCATTGGAATCCATTTCTATTGTCCTTATTCCTTTTTCTGTTTCTGAAGCGATTTTCAATACCTCTCCGCTGCCAGTATGAAGGGCTGATAAGTGACTATTAAAGGTAGTAAGGACTTGAGATGGTTTTTTTGCTTTATTAGTCTTGCTAAGAAAACTCCAGATCGAAGGATCCTCAGAACCGAGCCGCCATATGGCAATCCCGGCAGAACCGCTATTTAGGGCAAGGTTCATCTGGTTATAAAAAGTGGCAGCATCCAAAAACCAGACAGTATGATCTTTTCCATTCTGTTTATATCGTAAGTAGGGGTTTCCAGATTCCATACTCCAATTGGTGTGGAGGTTTGATTCACTGCCCAACTTCATGATATTCCCAAAAGTCATTTCTGCCGCAGGTTCACTTGAATTTTCTTCCCAATTGTAGCCGTATGTCCCCAGCCCTGCAACCAATTTTTCGGAGGGAATATCAGCTTGATTCAGGTTCTCCTTTACCCAATCTGTTGAAGCGACAGGACCTGGTTTGCTCATGGCATAATGCTGGTCATAGAGCATCACAATGACGCGGTCAGCGTATTTAGTCAAAGAAGCATAATCATAGCTTTCATCGTTCGGCGGAACATCCAATGTCACCAGTAAATCTACCTTATGAAAGGCTTTGTAGACCTTACTCATGAATTGCGTAAAATGTTCCCTGTCAGAAGGTTTAATCGCTTCGAAGTCAATATTAATCCCATCGAAATTATTTGATACCACATAAAAAATCATATCTTCAATAAAGCGGTCTTCAGCCCCTGGAACAGTAAATAACCTGTGCAGAACATCTGAATCCCATTTGCCGTCTATAAAATTATTGACTAATGGCAAAACCTTGATTTGATTTTCTTTCGCTTCTTTTACAATGGATGGGTCAATTGAAGACTTGACCTTTAGGTCTGGTGTAACCTGCATCCATTCAGGAACCAAGGTAGTTATTGACTTTTTATTTTTCATGAAGGATACTTTACTATTTTCGTCCCAATTGACATAGAATCCATACACTTCTTGATTTTGATTTTCTGGAATTTTGGCATCAAAGTTTGTTTCAAGATCCAGAGATGCCGAATCCTTTTCATGGAAGGGTGTGTCAATCGGCTCTATCTGAGGGCTTGAAGTGTGCTGCTCCAGAGTCAATGCAGGAACCATGGGAGCCGTATTTAAGCTCTCAATAAAAAATGCTGATATTACTGCAATTAATAGAACGAAGCCTGCAGTCATTCGTTTGATTAGAGACCAGCGCCGTTTAGCCGGATCAAGAAATATAGATTCCTGTTTTCCAACATTCGTTTTCAGCCCCAGATTATAAAACCAGTGGAAGAAAAAATAGCAGACTAGTCCAACAATCCCTCCTAAAATACCTGAAACAACTGAATCGGAAGATAATATTCCGCTTTTAAGGTTTGAAATCAGCCAGAAATCGTCTAATGGGCCAAAATCCATGTAAGGCAGCTTATGTATGTATGGAATAAAAACAGTTATCAGAGAGCCCAGGAACAAGGCAATAATATTAAGGCGCAGAATCAGTGAACAAGCAAACAATAATGGAATTCTATAACTATCCAAAGGTAAAAATGCCAGAAAGAAGCCCAGAGTACTGGCAATTGCTCCTGCGGTACCAGACACAGGGGCAAACAGGGATCTGACAATCCACCTGAAAAAACGATCCACATTTATTCCTCCCAAGATGTAATGTTAATTATGTAAGGAGGGGACGCCTGTAACTCCCAACCCTTCATTCAAAATGACCATCAACAAAAATTTAGGCTTTCATTCCTGGATTTTGGGGGTAGGTAAAAATTTTGCGCTGATTTTTTAATGGTAAAACAGGTTAATCATAAAAGAAGCATATTGTAAAGCTGTCCGGCAGTATGATGAAGTAATAGCTATTTGTCAGATCGCCGGAAGGAGAATCGGAATGGCCTATTATCGGGATCCGCAGTTATCAGCAGAAGAAATGCTTTCTATCATCAGAAACGGACTCGGCATTTCACAGGTTCAGAAGAAAATTATTGTTGTTGGAGCAGGTATGTCCGGACTGGTGGCTGCTTCACTGCTGAAGGAAGCCGGTCATGATGTAACGGTTTTAGAAGCTACACAACGGGTTGGCGGAAGGATATTTACGATGAGAGAGCCGTTCATGGACGATTTGTACCTGGATGTGGGCGCCATGCGAATTCCTCATATTCATCCATTAGTTCTTGAATATATTAAAAAATTCCGTTTAAAAGTAAATGAATTCAAAAACACAACACCCCAGGACCTGATCTTTGCCAATGGAATAAAAACGAATCGAACTGCCTATAAGAAGAATCCGGATATGCTGGGCTACCCGGTTGCTCCGCATGAAAAAGGAAAGACCGCGGAAGAACTGCTCATGATGGCAATAAAGCCAGTTGCAGATTTTATTAGGCAAAACCCTGCTCAAAATTGGAATATCGTAGTTAGAGAGTTTGACAGATATCCTATGAGTTTCTTTCTAAGGTACAACCCGGTGGGCGCCAGTCTGTCTCCCGGTGCCCTTGAAAGCATTAAAGTTCTGCTGGGTCTGGAAGGGTTTCCGGAGCTGAGCTTTCCGGCCATTCTGCGGGAGCTGCTTCCTTTATTCAGTCCGGACATTCATTTTTATGAAATAGAGGGAGGCAATGATAAGCTTCCAAATGCTTTTTTGCCTCAGTTAAAAGAAAATCTTTATTTCGGCTATCAGATGACAAAAATAGAACAGGATCAACAGCAGGTTACCATTCATGCCAGACATACCTTAAGCCAAAGGCCTTTGGCAGTAATGGGTGACCTGGCCATTATCACGATTCCTTTTTCTTTGCTCTCCTTCGTTGAAGTCGTTCCCCGGCATTCATTTTCGCATAATAAATGGAAAGCCATTCGGGAACTTCATTATGTTTCATCAACAAAAATCGGACTTCAGTTCAAGCATCGATTCTGGGAACGGGAAGGGCTGCATGGAGGGAAGCTCATGACAGATCTGCCCATTCGCTTCGCTGCCTACCCGAGCCATCTGATCGGATCTTCAGGTTCGGGGGTTATTATGGCAAGCTATACCTGGGAAGATGATACGTTATCCTGGGATAACCTTAAGGAAGGGGATCGGATCCGGAATGCCCTCGACAATTTGGCTGTTGTTCATGGCAATCAGGTCTACGAGCATTTCTTAACAGGAGCTTCCCATAGCTGGTCCCAGTACCCTTTTTCCGGCGGTGCCTTCTCCATGTTCAAGCCGAGCCAGGAAACAGAGCTGTACCCGTCTATTCCTGTTCCAGAGGGAAGAGTTCATTTCGCCGGGGAACATACTTCCACAGCCCCGGGCTGGATAGAAGGAGCGATTCAATCAGGCATAAGGGCTGCAAGGGAAGTGACCGATTTGCCCAGAGGCTATTATAAGTGGTTATAAAGGCTAAAATGCGACAGAGATGTCTGATTTTGACGTTAAAATGTGCCATTGGATAGGCACTTTTTAACGATTTTCCAACAAATTGTACAAGACATCTGTAAACGCTTTCATTTATAATTGAAGTATCAGATAGGAAAGGGGGATGCGTTCAGGTGGAACTTTTAATGGAGCAATGCGACCATGGCCAGCAGGAAGGACCTTGTGAAGAGTGTGCCCCCAATATAGAAGGGGAAGAGAATTTCGATACCTCTGATTATGACTATCATAAGAGACTGTGGTTTTAAAGAAAGACGCTTGGGAAGAAATTTCCCAAGCGCTTTTTTTATAGTTTCTTTCTTCTCATCCACTGTGTGGCAGCCCATTTGTCGCCAATGACGACAGGTGCACCGCCATGAAGAGTCAAATCGTTTAAGTTTTGGTCATCGTAAAAATATTCGAAGTACACGGCCATGCCTTTTTGTGGTGAAACAGAAAGGTTAAGCTTTGGGAAATACGTTTCCCCGCCCTGTTCAACATCATTCAGGTACATGACAAGCGTGCTGATTCTCGGGTTGCCTGCTGCTCTGCTGGTCGAAGAGAAGAAATCAAAGTGTGCTTTATATTCCTGGCCAATTTTATAATTAAGAATCTGCAGCCCTTCACCATGCTCAATTGGAATGTTCATGATTTGGGATACTCTTTTCTCGATTCTGGCGACGAGTTCATTTTCCCCTTCCTCGAAAAACGTACTGCTGCTTGTTCTGAGTTCTTCCGCTTCAAGGGAGTTGGCAACTTTTGAACGCTGCATGCGATCTTTTGACTGTTGAATCAGCTGGTCACATTCTTCATCGCTCAAAACATTTCCCAGTACCACAATTAATGGTTCTGCGAATTTAGCGATTATTTGAATTTCCCGATCTTCTGTAATAATTTTATTTCCAGCATGATCAAAAATCGTTTGTTCTTTAATAGATGCATCCATTGCCATGTACATCAACCTCATTTATTTAGTTTTCTGAAAATTCAATATATTTTTGCGCTGCTTGACGTATTTCTAATTGTGTTTTTTGACCAGTTGTTCAGCTGGCTGAATTTATTTTACACTTTGATATGAAGGAATTCTATCTTTTTTTTCTGGGAAACTATAAAAAATTAAAAGCAAGCGTCCGCATTTTATGGATTTGGGGGAATATATTTCAATACATAAGCCAGACTGAACAAAAGGAGATGGATGGTGTATAGAAACAGAGTTCGATACTATTTAGGCCAGAGTCGAAACGGCACTTTTTCCGCATTTAAAAATGGACTGATTATCATGCTCGGGGCAACACTTGTGGCTGTATCCCTGCAATTATTCCTTGTGAAAAATTATGTCATTGACGGCGGCATTGTCGGATTGAGCATCCTCCTTTCACATGTTTTTCATGTAGATGTAGGTGCCTTGATCCTGCTGTTGAATCTACCGTTTTTAGCGGCAGGCTTTTTCTTTTTAGGAGGAAGATTTTTGGTGTTAAGCCTGTTTGCCAGTTCCGTGCTGGCAGGGGAGACATACATATTGGCTCCTTTTGAGGAAGTGACTAACCATCCCTTGCTGATCATTATCCTGGGAGGACTTTTGCTCGGAACGGGAGTGGGGCTCATTATCCGTTTCGGGGCCTGCCTGGACGGAACAGAAGTTTTGGCGATTTTATTCAGCGAGCGCTTGCCGTTCACCATCGGGCAATGCATTTTGATTATGAATACCCTGCTCTTTGGAAGTTCGGTTTTTTTATTCGGAATCACCGAAGCGGCATACTCCCTTGCCACATTTTTGGTTGCTTATAAAACCATAGATACCATTATAATGAAGACTTAAACATTTTCGGATAATTTGAGGGTCCTGGTGCATCCTAAGCTATAAAAAGCTGAAGGGGATAGTAAAGTGAATCCATACGAAATAACCGGCATGATTGTGGATGATGAATTTGATGGGGAAGAATATGTGACGGCGGAATTTCGCCATGAACACAATACTTACAGCATCACATTTAAGAAAGCAGATCTTGAGGTGATTAATGCCTGGGTATTTACTGATGGCTCGTCGCTTCCAGCAAATTTGTCTGAAGAGATGATCGGGCTCATTCGCGATGATGTGAAAACTAGAATAGGACTAAAATAGAGGCAGAAAGTGAACCTCTATTTATTTTGCATAATAATAACCATCTCTCAAACAATACTTGTGAATACAATTGTACTTGCAGGGAGGGTATTCTATGAGTTATAGCGAGTACTGGGAACGGATTTATATACATAGTGAAAAGATGAATTCGCTCATTACTTCATATTGGAGGGATTTTTCAGGCCTTTCGACATGGCAGTTTTGGGTCGTTCTGGCATTGTCGGTGCTGCCGCTGATTGTCGCATATATTGTGGTGGACCGCAGCCGGATTTTTGAAATTTTCTTTTTTGGGTATACCGTGCATATGATTTGGACCTACACCGACAGCTTTTTAGAGAGATATAGTTATTTTGTTCACACTTATTTCTTACTGCCCATGTTTCCCTATGCGCTGAACATGACAGCATCTGCTTTACCGGTTGGTTTCCTGCTGATTTATCAATACTGCACCAACCACAGGAAAAGCTTTCTGTTTTACACGATTTTAGGAGCAGCGGTATTTGCCTTTGGATTTGCCACTCTTGAAGAATGGGCCGGTATTGTGCATTTTAATAAGGGAATGAATCAGTTCTATATCTTTCTAATCGATATCGCGATTGCTTATGCAGCCTACTTTTTGACGATGTTTGTTAAAAGAATGGTTGAGAATGTTAAAAGGTGAGTAGGCCCGGAGCTGCCGGTTTGCACCTGGCAAGGAGGTTCTGACACAGAATGTGAGGAGAGCCCGTGTTGAGTCTGAAGAGGGGCAGGGTTCGGACACAGAATGCGTGGAAAGCGTGTGTTGAGTCGGAAGAAGGGCTAGGTTCTGACACAAAATGCGTGAAAAGCTCAGATTGAGTCGGAAGATGGGGTGGATTCGGACACAAAATGCGTGAAAAGTCCAAGTTGAGTCTGAAGAGGGGCTAGGTTCGGACAAAGAATGCGAGGAAGGTTTGGGTTGAGTCGGAATAAAGGCTGGGTTCAGCCACTGTATGAGAAAAGGCGGAAATCACTCTGAATCAGAACTCAACTAATATAATTCTGAATAGGATGGGTATAGCCCAAAATAGTCCCTTCACGAAGCAATGCCTTGCTTAAAAACTGTATGCCTAAATGAGCGTCCACAGGTACAGATAGCGTGTTTCCCCTTAACCTTATCAAAGGAAAGGAGAACCGCTTCACTGTTTGTTTAATAAGGCTTAATGAATTTTTTATGATTCAAAATGTATGGATTAAGCCCCTTTTTGCTGCAGACTAATGACTTCCTCTTCTTTTTCTTTCATTGATAGGAATAGTACTCCTGCAATAATGAAAACTCCCCCAAGCAATTGATAGTTTCCGAAGGTTTCTTTTAGCCACAAGAAGGATATCAAAGCTGCTACAAGAGGCTCGATACTGGATAAAAGACTGGTTTCTGTTGGTGACAAATACTTCAAGCTCCCTATATATAACATGAATGAGAGGGTGCTGATCATAATGATGCCAACTAACATGGATAATGTACCACTAGTAAGGGCTCCTGCCATGCTGGCAAAGCTGAATGATGGCATCAGTAAATATAGGAAGAATCCGCCGAGAAGCATACCCCACCCGATGATTGTCATCGTTCCCCAGGTCTTAATGAGAGAAACAGGCTGCAATGTGTAAAAGGCAAATCCGAGAGCTGTTAGAAACCCGATTAATAAAGCTTTATTCGATAAGAGAATTTGATCCAGGGATCCATTTGTAATGAGCAGAAAGATTCCTGATAGTGCAGTGACAATGGCAAGCAAATGGATTCTGGCTGGCCATCTTCTGGACTCAATGGCCACATATATCGTAATCAGTACCGGACCAGCAAATTGAAACAGGGTTGCTGTAACGGCATTGCTCACCTGAATGGTTTCAATGAAGGCATACTGCCCTCCAAGCATCCCCAAAACAGCAAAAAGAAGAAGCTGTATCCAGTGGCGTGGATATTTCCATATCGCAAATACATTTACTTTCCGGCATGATAGGAAAATGAGCGTGAAAATACCTGCCGTAATCAATCTAATCACTAAATAATCGCTTGATGATAAGCGGGTTTCCTGAAAAAACCACTGCAGCATTGGACCTGATAATCCCCATAATGATGCTCCGCTTATGATCATAGCCAATCCCAGTCTGCGTGAATTGCTCATGTTGTGTGTCTCCTTACTGTTTTTATTATTATCATGTATTATAGATAATAACTGATATTGTTAAAAGGGTCAGATTTTTAATATTGAAGGGGGTCAGATTAATGTCGGAGTTAACACCAAATCTAGACTTTACAAGCGGTGAGCCACTATATGTGCAATTATATAAATATATTAAAAATGAAATTAAGACAGGCAATCTGACAGTAATGGCAAAGCTCCCTTCCAAAAGGAAATTTGCCAGATATCTTTTGGTCAGTGAGAACACAATTGAATCTGCATATGAACAGCTTATGGCTGAAGGATACATCGAATCAAAGGCGCGCAAAGGATATTTTGTGTGTGAAGTTGAACAGAACCATTTTGCTTCAGAAAATGAAGAGCCTTTCGCTGAAGAGAAGCAGAATATAGAGGGTAAGTACCTCTATCATTTTACCCATTCCGGAGTGGATATTAGGACGTTCCCATTTTCTGTGTTCCGGAAATTAACAAATCAAGTTCTGACAAAGGATAATGGAGAGGTTCTTTTGCTTGGCCATCCTCAAGGAGAGCTGGAGCTGCGGAACCAGATTGCGAAGTATCTTTATAAATCCAGGGGTGTAAACTGTTCCTCCAGCCAAATCATTCTTGGATCTGGAACCCAATATTTAATGAAAAATTTATTGGAGTTGCTGGATGGAAGTATTTTTGCTGTGGAAAATCCGGGATATCACCGCAAGCTCGTCATCTTTGAAAAAAGGATGGCCAATGTGAGGGACATTCCTCTCGATAAAGATGGACTTATATTATCAAAACTGAAAAAATCAGGAGCAAACATCGTCTTTGTCACCCCATCTCACCAATTCCCATGCGGAATGATTATGCCTATTGCCAGAAGAATGCAGCTTTTAAAATGGGCCAAAGATAAGCCAGGCCGTTATATCATTGAAGATGATTATGACAGTGAATTCCGCTACTCAGGCAAGCCGATTCCTGCCCTGCAGGGGTTGGATAAGGATGAAAAAGTAATTTATATGGGCACATTCTCGAAAGCCCTGCTTCCCTCTCTAAGGATAAGTTATATGGTCCTTCCAAGGCCATTGCTAAAAATTTATCAGGAAGATTATTTCTTTTATGCGCAAACTGTTTCCCGGACAGATCAGGAGGTCTTGGTAAAATTTCTTCAGGAGGGTTACTGGGATAAGCATATCCAGAAAATGAGGGTCGTTTATCGTAAAAAACGCGACAGTCTCATGTCAGCTATTTCGAAGTATTTTCCACCTTGTGCTGAAGTAATTGGACAGGATTCAGGCTTGCACATCCTAGTCCGTCCGAATAATGCGATGACCGAACAAGAACTTATTAAGAAAGCTGCTGATGCAGGGATCAAAGTATATCCAGTATCGCAATTTGGAATGAATGACGGCCATACCATACTGCTGGGGTTTGCACTGATGACTGAGGAAGAGCTGGAAATGGCCGTGCGGCATCTTTCGGACGCCTGGTATAGCAGTTGAAGCATTTCTGCAGCCGGCAGCTCCCTATCAATATAGTTATCAGAGGATAAGGCTGAGCCAGCGGCAGGTTTGGACGAAATTAGTGTGGTAGAGTCTGAACCCGAGTCAACTTCGGCCACAGAAAGGAGGAAAACCTGGATTTGAGTCCGAACCCGAGTCAACTTCGGATACAAACAGCAGGAAAATCTGGAATTGAGTCCGAACCCGAGTCAACTTCGGATACAACGGCAGGAAAACCTGGATCAGAGTCCGAACCCGAGTCAACTTCGGATACAACGGCAGGAAAACCTGGATCAGAGTCTGAACCCGAGTCTGAACCCGAGTCAACTTCGGACACAGACAGCAGGAAAACCTGGATCAGAGTCTGAACTTGAGTCAACTTCGGACACAGACAGCAGGAAAACCTGGATCAGAGTCCGAACCCGAGTCAACTTCGGACACAGAAAGCAGAAAAACGTAGATTTGAGTCAGAACCCGAGTCAACTTCGGACACAGGAAGCAATAAAACATAGATCTGAGTCTGAACCCACAACACATTCGGAACGAATTGTAAGATTACTAGTATTATGCAATGGTTGAAGCGGTCTTTTTCTGTTTATGGTGCTTATCTTGCAGAACAAATTGATCACGCCCCGCCCCAATTCCGGAAATTGTAAAGAGCGCAGTTATGACCAAAAGCAAGGCCAGCGGAATGGTCCATGACTGGAACAGGTCGTACAGTGATCCGATTAGAATCGGTCCAGCTGCGGCGAGAAGGTAGCCGACGGATTGCGCCATTCCTGAAAGACTGGCAGCCTGTTTCGCATTTTCAGCACGAAGTCCGATAAGGGTTAAGGAATGGCTGATCGCAGCGCCCAGCCCAATTCCGATTAAAACGATACTGATGTTTGTGATGATGCCATTAACATTTAAAAGCAGACCTGTAAGGCCGGCAAAAGTGAAAATGCCGATTCCAAGAGCAATCCCTTTTTGGTTAGGAAGCCGGGCGGCAAGAACAGGGATAATAAAATTAACAGGAAGTCCTGAAAACTGGAGAACCGTTACCATCCATCCAGCTTCGGCGATTTCCCGTCCCTGGCTATGAAGAATTTCAGGGAGCCAGGTAGTAGCGCTGAAATAGACCATTGATTGCAATCCCATAAACAGTGTGACCTGCCAGGCGATGGGAGAGGTCCACATGGAAGACTTTGGTGCAGAAACCGCAGATACTTCCGTTTTTTTCTTCGCCATTCTGAGCTGAGGAAGCCAGACAATGATGGCAATTATGATCAGGACGGCCCATGCTCCGAGCGAGAGCCTCCAGCCCACACCAAGACCCTCAGCAAGCGGGACACTGAAACCTGGCGCAAGTCCCGCACAAATTCCCATTGAAAATGTATAAATTCCTGTCAGGAGGCCAACCTTCTGCGGGAATTTTTCCTTGACCATTCCCGGAAGAAGGACATTGCAAAGACCTACCCCTAATCCTATTAAAATAGTTCCTATGTACAGCGGAGGCAGCATTCCTGCAGAACGGGCCGCAATGCCGGCTCCTAAAATCGTTAACCCCAAAAGAATGCTCCATTCACTGCCAAGCCTTTGGGCGATCTTCGGAACAAAAGGGGAGAGCAGAGCGAAGGCAACAAGCGGCAGAGTGGTCAGAAGACCTGCTGCACTGTTGGAAATTCCTGTCTCATCCCGTATAGCCCCTATCAAGGGCCCAACGGATGTAATCGCTGGCCGTAAATTAAAAGCCACAAAGATAATGCCAGCCATTAGTAAAAGGTTTTTTGAATCCATTTTTGCTCTCAATGCGGACCCTCCCTTAAAGGTAGAACTTTCGGATAACGAAAGACAATATTCAAAATAGTATAATAGTTTTTTAGACAAAAGTACATAGGTTTAAGTTTTACGGACATATTTTTTGA
This sequence comes from Bacillus sp. 7894-2, assembly GCF_002272225.1. Classification (NCBI taxonomy): domain Bacteria; kingdom Bacillati; phylum Bacillota; class Bacilli; order Caryophanales; family Bacillaceae; genus Bacillus; species Bacillus sp. 7894-2. Next base: position 14,013 of record NZ_NPDG01000103.1, on the reverse strand, counting down.
AGCTAATTTACACATTTTAAAATGGAGGAGCTTTTATAAGGAGATTGCAAAATTTTTCCTGGATGTAAAAGAAATCCAATGTTAACTAAAAATATAGTTGTAAATTACAAGTAATTAAACTATACTATAACCAAGAGGTGAAAATAATGGAAAATCTTCGCAGTTTGTTTCAAGTAATGACGCGCCGTTTTGGCTTACTCAATAAAAATTGCTGCAGTGTAGGCGGTTGCGATATTTCCCTCATTCAAAGCCATATTCTTTATGAGATTGACAATCAGCATAACCCGTCCATGCAGCAGATTGCAGATTCGTTAGGGACGGATATTACAACTTTCAGCAGGCAGGTTCAATCTTTAGTGAAAATGAACTTAGTTAAGAAAACGCCGGATCCTGCTGATAAGAGAATCAGTATTCTTTCGCTGACTGCTGAGGGAAAATATATTGCAGGTTCAATAGACCAGCAGATGAATGCATTTTTACAAGAGGTTTTTTCACAAATGAATGAGTTTGAAAAAGAAACAGTCATCCGCTCAATTCATTTGTTAAATAATGCAATGGCAAAATCCAGTGCATGCTGTAAGCCGTTTCAGGGGTAAATGCCGCTGGGGTAAATACTTGCATTTTGCAAGTAAAAATAATTGGAGAAAAGGGGAGAAAGCATGACTAATCAGAATGATCTTGTAAAAGGATGCTGCACGCCTAAGAAAAGCGAATTAGAAAAGAATTCACAAAACAATGGGAAAGCAAGAGCGTTGCCTGTAGCAATAATTGGCGCCGGACCGGTGGGACTGGCAGCTGCTGCACACCTGGCAAGCAGGGGGCAGTCATTTATTTTGCTCGAGGCGGGGAAGCAAGCTGGAGCCAATATCAAAAGCTGGGGACATATTCGATTATTCTCACCATGGCGATACAATATTGACAAAGCTGCTGCCAGTTTATTAAGCGCAAATGGCTGGGTACAGCCGCAATTGGAAGTACTGCCTACCGGGGAGGAACTTGTTGAACACTATCTAAAGCCACTGTCCAGTTTACCTGAAATAAAGCATTTCATTCATCTGAATACGAAGGTTTTGTCAGTCGGCAGAAAAGATACGGATAAAATGAAAACGGCAAACCGGGACGATATACCTTTTGTTATTCATACTGAGCAGAATGGAGAGTACAAAACATTCGAATCGAGAGCAGTCATAGATGCTGCAGGTACCTGGGGTAATCCAAACCCGGCTTCATCAAGCGGAATTTGGCTGGCTGATGAGAGGGAACTGAAGGAAAAGATATTTTATGGAATACCCGATGTATTAGGGAGTGAGCAGCAGCGCTACCGGAATAAGCGCATTGCAGTTGTCGGCGGAGGCCATTCAGCGATCAATGCCTTGCTGGATTTAGCCGAATTGAAAGAGTTCTATCCCGAAACGGAGATTCTATGGATTATGAGAAGAAATCAGGTTGAGGATGCTTACGGAGGAGAAGAAAAAGATGCACTTGAAGCAAGGGGCCGCCTCGGAAGCAAGATCCATCAATTGGTTGATAAAGGGCAAGTGGAGGCTGTTACTCCATTTCGTATTCAGCTGGTCAAAGAGTTGGAAAGGGGAATCGAGTTAATAGGCAGCCAAAACGGGAAGCAGAGAAGCCTGGATGGAATCGATGAAATGATTGTCAATACAGGAAACCGTCCGGATTTTTCAATCATAAGTGAACTTCGTACTTCCATTGATTCTGCAACTGAAAGTGCTGGTTCATTGGCACCATTAATTGATCCAAATATTCATAGCTGCGGAACGGTTCGTCCCCATGGAGAAAAGGAATTAAGACAGCCTGAGAAGAACTTTTATATTGTGGGTTCCAAAAGCTATGGCCGTGCTCCAACCTTTTTGATGGCGACAGGCTATGAGCAGGTAAGGTCTGTGGCTGCTTATTTGAGCGGTGATTTTGCTGCTGCAGAAAAAGTGGAGCTGGATTTACCGGAAACGGGTGTATGCAGCGTTAATTTAAAAAGTTCAATTGAAGTGTCTGCGTCATCCTGCTGCAATTGATTCGCTGCGCCTTAAAATGTAATTGAATAGGTGATAATAATGACCATAAATCATGCTGGAGCTCTCAAAAAAGAATATTTTATATCCTATATGAAATTAATCATGAATGCTTTTGGGTGTTCTGTTGAGGAAGCAAAAGATAAAACATTTGAAAGGCTGTTTCGATTGCGGGAAAGTGAAATGGGGCAGGAGACGTATACACAATTTATTTTGGCTTATCGGGAATTAACAAATGAAACTGATGATGAATAGCTATGCGTCTATTAATGGGTAAAGGCTTAATATGGTAGACGCCGCTTTTATTGGAGGGACCTGCAATGAGAAATGAGATATCTGTTCGTGAAGCCCGAGAGACAGATTTAGAGGCGATTGCCGAGATTTACAATCAGGGAATAGAAGATCGCATAGCTACATTGGAAACAGAGTCAAAAGATCTTTCCTATATGACAAAATGGGTTGATCAGCTTCAAGGGCGATATTGTGTGCTTGCCGCAGAAAAAGAGGACCGCGTGATAGGCTGGGCTTCCCTAAATCCATACAGTAACCGTTGTGCTTATGATGGAGTGGCAGATATATCAGTCTATATCTCCAGGGAATTTAGGGGCAAGGGGGCAGGCGGGAAGCTGCTCTCTGCCCTCGAAAAGAAAGCAAGAGAAAACAAGTTTCATAAGCTGGTATTGTTTACTTTTCCATTTAATGGCCTTGGGCAGACTCTGTATAAGAAAATGGGGTTTCGTGAGGTAGGTATATTTCAAAACCAGGGTGTGCTGGACGGAGAATTTGTGGACGTTATGGCTATGGAAAAACTTCTGTAAATATTGTGCTTGCGGCTAAAGTGTTAGCCGTTTTTTGTTTGGCTGCGTTCATGACTCTCCCAAAAATAGTCCGCATAGTTTCCCTAAATAAGAAAAAACCATTTACTTATATAAGCAAATCATTATATATTAATATACGTGCAAAGCGGAGGTGATGAGATCATGATAGAATCCACAGTTGAAATCGGCAACGCAGCATCCATTTTAAAATTATTAGGCGATAAAACACGGCTCACTATGGTAAAGCTATTAAATAACCATGATTGCTGTGTATGTGAATTTGTGGAGATATTTAAAATGAGCCAGCCAGCCATTAGCCAGCATCTCCGGAAATTGAAAGATGCCGGTGTGGTCAGGGAAAACAGGAGGGGTCAGTGGATTATTTATTCATTGAATCAGGAAAGTGACTATTACCCGTTGGTTCAGAATGTGCTTGATCACCTTCCAAGCCAGGATTATTTATTAACAGAATTGGAAGAGCAGGGATTGCGAATTTCCTGTGAGTAAGAGGGGGGAATACATTGACTCAAATAATTTTAGCATCGGTGATTTTCTTAGTCACCCTCATATTAGTCATTTGGCAGCCAAAAGGCCTGTCCATCGGCTGGTCCGCATGCGGCGGAGCCATCCTCGCCTTAATAGCCGGTGTGGTGGATTTCAATGATGTCATAGATGTTACATCCATTGTCTGGAATGCCACATTAACCTTTATTGCCATCATCATTATATCGCTGATTTTAGATGAAATCGGGTTTTTCGAATGGGCCGCTTTACATATGGCAAGAGCGGCTAAGGGCAGCGGAGTGAAGATGTTCATTTACGTTTCCATTTTGGGAGCGGTTGTCGCAGCATTCTTTGCGAATGATGGAGCGGCACTCATTCTCACGCCAATTGTCCTTGCGATGGTGCGAAACCTCCAATTTGAAGAAAAATTGGTTTTTCCGTTTATTATCGCAAGCGGATTTATTGCGGATACAACGTCACTGCCATTGGTCGTCAGCAACCTGGTCAATATCGTATCCGCAGATTTCTTTGGCATCGGCTTTGTGGAATATGCGTCCCGCATGATTATTCCGAACTTCTTTTCACTGGGTGCCAGCATTTTGGTTTTATTCTTATACTTTAGAAAAAGCATACCAAAGAATTATGATTTATCTCATTTGAAAAAACCAGCAGAAGCAGTAAAAGACAGCAAAATGTTCCGATTGTCATGGCTTGTTTTAGGTATCTTATTAATGGGCTACTTTGCCAGTGAGTGGATTGGTGTCCCAGTTTCATTCATCGCAGGCATTGTAACAGTGTTCTTTCTGTTCATGGCGCGAAGAAGCCCTGCCGTGAATACACGCACTGTCATCAAGGGTGCACCATGGGCTATCGTTTTCTTTTCGATAGGCATGTATGTAGTGGTTTACGGACTTCGAAACGCTGGTCTTACAAATGTTTTGGCAGATGTAATTCAAATGACAGCTGACCAGGGACTATTTGCAGCAACAATTGGAATGGGATTCATTGCAGCCATCCTTTCTTCTGTCATGAACAATATGCCAACGGTTATGATTGACGCTTTGGCCATTGCTGAAACCGATACAAGCGGAATCATCCGTGAAGCCCTTATCTATGCAAACGTGATTGGATCGGATCTAGGCCCGAAAATTACGCCGATTGGGTCCCTCGCAACTTTACTGTGGCTTCATGTCTTGTCCCTGAAGGGAGTAAAAATCTCATGGGGAACGTACTTTAAAACTGGGATCATCCTAACGATTCCAACACTGTTCATCACATTAACCGGATTGTACATTTGGCTAATGATTATCTAAAAAAGGAGAATCTCAACATGACTAAAAAAACGATCTACTTCCTATGCACAGGCAACTCATGCCGCAGCCAGATGGCAGAAGGATGGGCAAAACAGCATTTAGGTGAAGAATGGAATGTTTATAGTGCAGGGATTGAAGCACATGGCTTGAATCCGAACGCTGTAAAAGCAATGAAGGAAGCTGGAATTGACATCTCGAATCAGACTTCTGATATCATTGATCCTGAGATTCTAAATAATGCCGACTTGGTTGTAACGCTTTGCGGCGATGCAGCGGATAAATGCCCAATGACACCTCCACATGTAAAGCGCGAGCATTGGGGATTTGATGATCCTGCGAAAGCAGAAGGGACAGAAGAAGAAAAATGGGCTTTCTTCCAGCGTGTACGGGATGAAATCGGCGGCAGGATTAAATCATTTGCCGAAACGGGAAAATAAACATTTAAAGGGAGGGAACAGATTTGATTATCACAGATAATGCGCGTGACGAATTAAGAAAAATGCTGGAAGAGCAAAATGCCAGCTGCGTCCGCATCTTTTTTGAAGGCTATGGCTGAGGACAGCCAAGAATAGGACTGGCTCTGGATGAGCCGGAAGCAGATGATATTATTGTCACAATCAATGAAATCAAAGTAGCAATCGACCCGATTATTGAACCAAACACCGAAGACCTTGTTTTAGAGCGGAGCGGTAACGGAAGCGGGATCTCGATGATCGGGAATACAGGAAGATGCTGTTAGGAAAAGGCCTTTAGGGGTCTTTTTATTTTGATCAAGTCCATGCTCCTAAAAAAAACATTCACATACATTATGGTATCTGGCATGGAGAGGTGAATGTTGTTGTATTACACTTATACTCCTTATGGGCATCACTTTAACAGAGGACATGTGAATCATCAGGCTTTTCCAAATACCAGCAGACAGAGAGCAGGCTTTTCCAAAGAAGAGGCCGCAGCCATTGCGCTGCTATTGGGAATCGATTTTACGAAAACCCGGTTTGATCTGAATGAATTCTGGATGGGCGTTAATACAGAACTGGAGCATGGAAAACGATCAAGCCAAACGAATGTTACTGGCGATGATCCGCTACTTACAGGGAAAATTGCCATGGCACATCTTAACGAGTTTCCTGACTATTATAAGCGATTAAAAGTTTTGGAAGCGGAAGCTAAGGCCTATTGGAATACATTGCAGCAAGGCTGAATAAAACAATGCCGGAGATATTTTCTTGAAATGTAAGCCCTTTGATAGGGGCTTTTTTTATTTTTATGCTGCCGGGGCGGCTGGGATGGCGCGTGCTTGAGGTTTGGCGTTTTATCTAACAGGTTTTGGAGTTTATCTAGCATGTTGTGAGTTTTATCTAACAGGATTATGAATTTATCTAACAGGTTTTTTGATTTTCTTGCATGTTTTGGAGTTTATCTTACATTTAGAACAATTCGTCTTTACGGAGAAGAAATCGACTATGAAAACAGAGGGCGAGATGAGGAATGTTGCATATAATTTGATTCTGGCGCATATAGCATGAAAGTGACGCATATCTGTGCCAAAGTGAAGCATATCCAGAAAAAGTGACGCATAACTGCAATTTTCAATAAAAAGAAGAGTCCAACTGATTCAGCTACCTATAATTACACACAAAAAAGAGCACCCATCAGGTGCTCTTTCATGTGCCCGGCAACGTCCTACTCTCACAGGGGGACAGCCCCAAACCAAAGAGGACTGCATTGCTTTTTTAGCTTACTGTTCCGATGTTTTCTCCGTTAAAAAGGTAATCGCTACAAAAAGTGCAAAGGCAAGCAATAGCAGTGTTCCGCCGACGATAAAGAAGACCAGTACGAAGGTATCCCCTAAATTAAACGGATTTAAAGTATACATCCACATGCCGATTGTCAGCCCCAGCGACCCTGCCATTCCTAGGATGCTGTGAATAGAAACGAGTTTTTTGTATTTTACGCGGTAGACTTTATAAAAGATTCCCCATGCAAATACGGAAAGCCATCCTACGAGCAGGATGTGGGCGTGAATGGGCCTTAACGAATAATCCATCTGCCCGGACATATGCGACCCAAGGTAGGTTCCGATAATGCCGAAGATAGCTGCAAACCTTATTAATCTAATACTCCATTTTTGTTCCATAATAGTTATTCCTCCCGTTGTTTCTCCCTGAAAAATGTAATGGTAAAGGTGGTGCCTTTGCCAGCCTGGCTGTCTGCCTTGATTTCCCCATTATGCAGCTCAATGATTTGTTTTACAATCGATAGCCCGAGTCCTGTGCCATCATTTTTCCTGGCCGAGTCCATCCGGTAAAAGCGCTCGAAAATCTGGCTGATCGCATCCTTTGAAATTCCAATCCCGGTGTCTTTAAAAACAACTTCAACCGCTGTTTGGGTTTGAGCCAGGCTGATCAGAATGCTGCCGCCATGCGAGTTATATTTTATCGCATTCGTCAGCAGGTTGTCCCAGATATTCACCAAAAGCTCCGGGTCCCCCTTAAAAAAGACGGGCGCGAGCTTATATGAAATCTCAATTTCTTTTTCCTCCAGCCGCCATTGATGTCTGCGGATGGTTTCCTTGATCTGATCGTCCAATTTCACCTCCGAGAGCTTCATCGGATAAGAATTCTGGTCAAGGGAAGTCAATAGCAGAAGCTGTTTGGTCAGATTGGACAGCCGCTTCGATTCCTGATCGATAATCTCCACGTATTCGAAATGTTCTTCATCTGACAGTTTCTGTGTCTGCAGAAGCTCCGCATACCCCTGAATATTCATGAGAGGGGACTGAAAGTCATGGGACACATTGTTGATGAATGATTTGCGGGCCTCATCATTATGCTGCAGCTGAGCCTGCATGCGGCTGAAGCTTTCCGCGAGCTGTCCGATTTCATCCCGTCGTTCAATGTTCAATGGGAAGTTGAAATTCTCACGGGTAATTTCCTTTGTCGCCTCCGTCAGCTTCGTGATCGGTTTGATTAGATGTTTGGCGAACCAGATCACCCCGGTAATGCTGACAACGGCAATGGCGACAAAGAACCACGCGAAGATCATGTGAATGTCCGAGAAAAGCAGCTTATTATCCGGCCGGAGAAATAGCGCGTAATTCTGATTATCCATGGTAAAAGGGACGCCGACCGTATTTTCAAGGTCGTTTGAAAAATGGCCCATCATCAGAAATTGGCCCGCAAAGCTATCCATCCCATGATAAACCTTCTGATCAGTCAGCACCTTTTCAGCTTCTTCAGGCAGATCTGTCTTATTGAAAGGCTGCCCGAAGAATTCTCCATCTCCGGACTCACTGACGATATATAGCTGATAGCCGAGCTTGCTCATCGAATTTAAGTACGTTTCATAAGTGGAGCCAGAAGAATGCATATGTTGAAGGCCATTCGCGATTTCCTCTGCAATTACTACATTGTGTCTGTCGATTTTCCCTTTTGTAGAAGCCATATAGACCCAGTTGGTCAAAAAGAAGGAAAGCAGGATACTTATGGCTAAAATCACAAGTGTGGCTGCAATGAATTTCCGGTAGAGCGTCTTCATTTTGTTTCCTCAAGCTTATACCCGATGCCGCGGATGGTCTGAATCTCAACGGATGCCCCGTATTTTTTTAACCGGTCGCGTATCCGGTTGATGTGGGTATTCAATGTCTGCTCGCTGCCTTCATAATCCGCACCCCACGCCTGTTCAATCAATGCGGCCCTCTGTGTTATTTTATTTTTGCGGGCCGAGAGCAGGCTCAGAAGCTCAAATTCCTTTAATGGAAAAAGGATGGTCTCCTGATTGATTTCCACTTCAAAGCTTTTTCTGTCAATGGATAGATTACCGGCTTTAACGACTGTTTCCATTGCCCGCTCGGCTCTTCTTAACACAACGGCTATCCGGAAAAGCAGTTCCTTCACCTCAAACGGTTTGACAATATAATCTTCAGATCCTGATAGGAAGCCCTGTTCTTTATCACTGAGCTGCCCCTTTGCCGTCAGTAGAATAACAGGGATTCCGAAGTCACCGGTTAATATCCTTGTAAGCTCAAAACCATTCATGCCGGGCATCATGACATCTACAACGGCTAAATCTGCCGTTTGCTCTTCCAGGAGCGTTAATGCTTCTTGAGCATTATTTGCCCGCAGCACCTGATAGCCTTCATGATTCAGATGAATCGTAACAAGCTTCTGTATATGAACATCATCGTCTACGACTAGTATTTTCATAGCAGGGCCTCCTTAAAGGGAATAGGGAGGGACCCTCACTCTATTCCGAAATTTTTTCCCGGGAAGTTTCCTTATCTTTTTCGAAAAATAAGATCAATGCCGGAAGCAGCATTCCTCTCACAAGGAAGGTATCAATCAATATTCCCATGGCAACGATGAAGCCAAAGACGAATAAATCTGCGATTGGCATGGTCATAAGGGCAGCAAAGGTAGCAGCCAGAATGAGGCCTGCCGAAGAAATAACGCCGCCCGTATTGCGGATGCTAATTTCAAGAGCGTCCTTCACCCGGTGTTTCTTCCTTTCCTCCATAAAACGCGAAACCAGGATGATGTTGTAATCAATCCCCAATGCTACAAGGAAAATAAATGAATAGACAGGAACACGGGAACTGATGGCTTCAAAGCCGAATAATACATCAACCAGGAAGATCCCAAGCCCTAAAGCCGAAACAAATGAAAGCAAAATAGTTGCCATCATGTAGATCGGCATCCTGATGGATTTCGTAAGCGCAAATAACAGCGCAAGAATCAGGACCGTTTCAAGCAGGACAATTTTCATTATATCATCGCTGTTAACATCCTGTTCGTCCACTATTTTCGGAGTGACCCCGCTATAGTAGGACTCGGCTTCCACACCGATTTCTTCTAATAGTTCAGGTGTGTCGTCACGCAAATCTTTCATGAAGGATATGGCTTCATTTGAATATGGGTTGATGGATAATGCCACACTCATTTTTGCCGCCTTGCCGTCTTCTGATAGGGCAGACAGGCGGACAGAGGCAACTTCATCAAATTCCTGCAGGTTTTCACTTATCGCTGCTGTATCGTTTTCAGCCAGCTTCTGATCACTGACAACCAGAAGTGTCGAAGGAGCCAGCTCGCCTTTGTCATATCTGGCTTCGACTATTTCATAGCCGACCCGCGATGGCAGATCCTCCGGGAATTTCTTGACGGTGTCGAATTCATAATCAAGGTTGAAAATATTAAACGCTGTGATGAGCATGAAAATGCCGACAATTCCGCCTGAGATGCCGGGCTTGTTCACAACGACTCTGGCAATGGGTCCCCAGACACTATGTTTAACTTCTGTTTCAGCACCATATTTAGGAACCTTCGGCCAGAACGCCTTGCGTCCGAACAGGGTGAATAAAGCTGGTACCAGCGTAACGGAAGCCAGCATGATAAAAAACATCGCTGTTCCAAAAATCGGGGCAAAGTTCTGATAATCACGGAAATCAGCGAAGAACAGAACCAGCATGGCAGCAAGAACCGTTCCGCCCGCAAAGAAAACAGGCTCTCCTGTGGCCCGCATGGCATGTTTCATGGCTTCATATTTGTTTTCAAAATGGTTAAGCTCCTCGCGGTAACGGGAGAAAACAAATAAAGAATAATCAATCACGGCAGCAAACAGCAAAATGCTCATGATGGAAGTGGTCTGGTTATTGATCTCAAGTCCGCCGGCACCCATTAAAGCAACACTCTGGTTCACGACCTGGTAAACAATCACCGTCGCGAGAAGCGGAATGATGGCAAGCAATGGTGAACGGTAAATGGCTATAAGCAGGACAAGGATAATGACAACAGTCGCAATCAGGAGAACAAAGTCAGCCTGTTCGAACAGCTTGACTGTATCTCCTGCAATACCAGCAGGGCCTGTGATATAAAAGGAAGTGCTTTCGAGATCCTCCGCAATTTTATTGCCGACTTTTGAGACATGATCATTGATCTCTGCATACTGATCATTGCCAAGTCCCTGTTCAAGCTCCATTGGCACAATCATGGTGGACTTGTCCTCAGAAATGAAAGAACCGAGTGCTTGCGGCGGAAGCTTGCTGATATCGATAATTGTCTTGATTCCATCGATATCTTCTTTCATGATTCCTTCCAGAATCTGTTTAGCTTCTTCGATTTGAACCTCGCCATTTTCATTATGGAAAACCAGAATGCCTGGAGTTCCTTGTTTGTTTGGAAAATATTCTTCTGTTTTATTCTGGGCAATAATGGATTTCGCGTCATCAGGAAGTGACTGGAAGTTGTTTGTTTTATAATCTCCAAGCATCGGACCTGCACTTAAGCCGATCATCAGCACAAGCCAGCCGATAATCGTGATCCACATTCCCCGTTTGGTGGAAACCCAATCTGTTACCCCATGCAGCAGTTTTTTCACACAAATGCCTCCTAAAACTTATTTCAAGGATTATCTTACAAAATGAAAATAAACTGAACCTCAACTTCCGTTTACAATTAGCCCGATGCATGAAAGAAGTGGTTTATATAGAAAATATAATCATATTAACATGTGGAGAGACAAGGATGAAGACAGCGCCAGTGTGACGGCTGAAGTATGTTGACCTAAGATTGTGGATTGGCTGTATGGCTTCAGGGAGGTTATAAGCCTCTTTTAAAATTTTGAAAGGTGTGTGTGTTAAGTATGCCGGTTCAGGAAACGATCCTCCGTGTAACCATTTCATTTTTAGTGTTATTTCTGCTGGCGAGGCTGATGGGGCGCAAGGAAATCGGACAAATGACCTTTTTTAACTGGGCCTCAGCCATAGGTGTCGGGTCTATCGCCGGGAACCTTGCTGTGAACGAAAGCACCCGAATCAAGGATGGAGTCATCGCACTGGTTTTTTGGACGCTTTTCACCATTGCAATGGATATGATCGACCTTAAATCAAAACAGGGACGGTCAGTCACAACAGGGGATCCCCTAATTGTCATAAAAGCAGGCAGAATCATGGAATCCGCTCTTAAAGCAGCGAGAGTGGATCTGGATGAGCTTCAGGCGCTATTACGGCAAAAGGATATCTTTTCTTTTAAGGATGTCGATTACGCCATCCTCGAGACAAATGGAGACCTGTCTGTGTTAAAAAATGCCAGCCAACAGGCTGTGACAAAAACGGATCTAAACATCAGCAGTCCAAACAGGCCTCTGTTTCCTTTACCGACAGAAGTTATTGCTGATGGAAAAGTCAATACGGAAAACCTGACGAAATTAGAATTAGATGAAAACTGGCTTGAACTTGAACTGAAAAAAGCGGGTATCCGTTCTGTTGAAGATGTATTTTTTGCACAAGTCCAGCAGGACGGCACTCTTTATTTTGATTTAAAAGATAAATAGAGGACAGAAATCGGATTCTGTCCTTCTATTTATTAAAATTAAATGTTTATTCAACTAAAGAAAGGGTATTGAAATATGTTTGGGTATAGAATGAAGCGTTCTCATATTTAAAGTTAAATCCAGGTGCTATAGGGGGAGAACATGAATAATCAAATGCTTCTTTTAGGGGAAACGATATTAAAAGAGAAGGACACAATAGCGAAAAAACTGCATAAGGATCGAATGAGCGACGTCGAGATGACTGATACAGAAAGATCACAGGCTGAGAAACTGGAAGCGCACATTGTTCAGATTCGTGCTGAGTTTATTGAATTGTTTGGTTTAGCATTGCTGAATCATGAGGACAAAGATCAATCATTAGAAAAGATTGAGAAATGGTGCAAAGGGACAGGCGAGTATTTCTTCAAGCTTGGGATCCCTTTGGATGAAGCTTTAAAGGATGCGGGATATTACCGAAAATATATCTGGAATGAACTTGAAGAAACGATGATGGAGCATAAAATGACTGCATCAGAGATTATAAAGGTAGTCTATTTGATAGACCCCTTACTTGATCATTCCATTCATTGTTTCAGCATGTCTTATGTCAAATTTCATCAGGTAACTCTCGAGAATGCAAAGCAGGCTTTCCTTGAGCTATCTGTCCCGGTTGTTCCACTCTCGAAAGGGGTAGGCATCCTGCCGCTAATCGGGAATATTGATACAGGGAGAGCCCGGCTGTTAATGGAAGAAACATTAAAACAATCTGCACACCTGAAGCTGTCTCATTTAATTTTAGACCTTTCCGGTGTCATGATTGTCGATACCATGGTGGCAGATCAGCTGTTTAAAGTGATTGAAGCCTTGTCGCTTGTCGGCGTTAAAACCATCATTACAGGAATCCGCCCGGAAGTGGCCCAGACAATCGTCACGCTCGGCATTAATCTGAATGGCATTCAGGTAAGAGCCAATGTGTATCAGGCTTTTGAAGAACTGCATGGGTAAAATTGAACATAGCAGAGGAATTCAGATTTTGAATTTCCTCTGCTTTTTTTGTTATAAACCCTTCTACAGTGGTCATCCATTCAATTTTTCCGCATATGAACCGTGTTAATTTTCCCAACCGTGAATACAATGAATCAAACAGCACTTCAATGAATATTGAGAGGTGATGACATCATGTTTTCGGTAACGGGAATGCAGGGTTTTGAAATCTTTTCGCTTATGCATCTGGTTACGTTGTTTCTTTTCTTTTTTACAGCCTGGTGGCTGGTGTATTACAGACAGGCGCTCAGGGCTTATCAGAAAATCATTAAATGGACGCTGTTTTTTACGCTGCTTGCCTGTGAAGTGACATATCATGTATGGCTGGTCCTGACAAATCAGTGGGATGTGTCAAATCTGCCTCTCCAGCTATGTTCCTTGAGCACGTTCATTGCACTTTTCCTATTTTTAAGGCCTAATAAAAAGGCTTTTTGGCTGCTGTATTTTATTGGTACGATTCCTCCCATTTTAAGCATGGTGACACCTGATATGGTTTACCTATTTCCTCATTTCCGCTACATCAAATATTTTCTTCATCATTCAGCCATTCCATTAGCCGTACTATATTTTATTTTGTTTGAAGGATACAGGGTGCCGAAAAAAGCGGTTCTGACCGGCTTTTTAACACTTAACGTGATTGCGGTGCCAGTCTTCTTTTTAAATCTGCTGCTGGGAACTAATTTCTTCTATTTGGCGAGCCCGACAGAAACCAAAACCCTGCTGTCATTTTTCGGGAATGGTGTCTGGTATTATGTAACGCTTGAAGCAGCTGCGTTAGTTGTCTTTTTCATCACTTATTTACCGATGCATTATGTGCATAGAGCCGAACAAAAAAGAGTCCGGGGCAATTAAAAGCCGTAATCCTGTTTAACGGGCAGGATTACGGCTTTTTTATCGCAGTCTAACGGGCAGTAAGACCCCCACTTCAAGACTCAGAAGAATCAAAAGAAGATAAGCGGGGGTCAAACTGCCCGTAAAGGCCCGATTGGTTCAACTAAC